>JAFLCC010000006.1 GCA_017302835.1 Deltaproteobacteria bacterium
TTGCATAAATTCAGTTACCTTTTCTAGATCGTTTTGATCTTGTTTGTTTTTAGCTAAACAAAAGGGTAACTGAGTTTTCCACATTCTCGCTATCCGAGATGTGTCAGATCAGATCTAAACTTCTACAAAGACAAACCTCTTCACTATGCCGTTCATTACAAAAAGCCCGATGGCTCGCCATACCCGATGGAAGAGTGTCCGATCGACAATGCGCAGGCAGAACTAAAGCCTTTGCAGAACCAAGAAGAAATCTTTACTGATAAATATGGAAGGCTCTTCCCTGTTTCATATTCAGTTGCGCCACTTGAGAGCAACGGTGAAGTCGTCGGATCGGTGCTCGAATTCCGTGATATTTCAGAGCAGAAAAAAATCGAGAACGATCTTGAAAAAGCACGCGTCGAAGCTGAACGCGCCAATGAACTTAAATCCGCATTCCTTGCAAATATGTCCCATGAAATTCGGACACCGCTCGGCGCGATGATGGGTTTTGCAGACCTACTTCGCGATCCAGAACTAGTTCCAGCTGAAAGAGCAAACTACCTTGATGTGATCACTCGAAACGGCGAAAACCTCGCAATCATTATTAACGACATTCTTGACCTTTCAAAAGTTGAAGCTGGGCACTTAACGCTCGAATTTGCCGATGTTTATCCGGCGAAGATTGCAGAAGAAGTCGTCACGCTACTTAGCATGAAAGCAAAAGAGAAAAACTTGATACTTGAATATACCTCTGGCGAAGATTCGCCAAAGAAAATTGTGACTGATCCATTCAGGGTGCGACAAATCTTAGTGAACCTCGTTGGCAATGCGATTAAATTTACTCAAGCCGGTTCTGTTAAAATCCGCTGCTATGGATGCAAGACAAAAAACGGTCGAAATGCAGTTTGCTACGAAATTGAGGATACAGGAATTGGCATACCTGAATCACAAAAAGAGAAGGTCTTTGAGGTATTTGTGCAGGCAGACGGTTCAATGACCAGACGCTTTGGTGGAACTGGCCTTGGCTTAGCTCTTTCAAAAAGACTGGCGAATGAAATGGGTGGCGACGTTTCGATTGTAGAAGCCCAAGAAGGTGTTGGCAGTACATTTAAAGTTGTGATTGAGGACAAGCCAAAAAAGAGAAGCCTTGTTGAAGGGAATCAACAAATAATTCCGCACGAGCAAGTGGTAAGAGATCAAGCGCTTAAAGGTCTTCATATCTTGGTTGTCGATGATGCTCCAGATAACCAATTGTACCTTTGGCTCTTTTTGAGGAAGCACGGAGCTATCGTTGAGTCTGCCGAAAATGGCTTGCTCGGATACAAATTTGCGCTCACTGATAAATTTGATCTTGTGTTGATGGATATACAGATGCCAGTGATGGATGGGTACACAGCTACGGAAAAACTTCGTGAGCAGGGGTACAGAAAGCCCATCATAGCTCTTTCGGCGCATGCTATGTCAGAGGTTCGGAAGAAGGCATTGAACGTCGGTTATACCGACTATCTTACTAAGCCAATCAACGTTAACGAGCTTATTGGTAAGATTGTTAGGTATACTTCCCATAAAGAAAATACGTAGAACTCAAGAAAATCATTTCAGAAGTTGGTGAGACTCTGAAAATCATGAAGCCCCTAAAGCCCCCAAAAAATTAAATAATAATGGATCTTAGTTTTGATTCGTTGGTCTTGGAACCCCGGGAAGGTTCTACACCGGAGAAATTGGCGTCCCCTACGAGATTCGAACTCGTGTCTGCTCCGTGAAAGGGTAGAGCAGGGGAAGATAAAAACTCACTTAAAATCATATAGATAAGACCTATTTTTGAAATACTTTGGTTGCTAGATTTAGCGCTATAATTAGCAGCAGTGAGCAGTAGTTACCATTTTCTGTACATAAAAAAAATTGGATTAAAATAATATCAATTTAATAGAAATTTTAAAATTAGAAGGAGAAATTAAAAATGGAAGTTTCAAAATTTATTGTCGGTGTTTTAACCATTGCATTAACACTTTTCTTTTTGGGAAAATTAACTCCCGGAATTTTATTTATGGCACAAAAAGCCAGCCAAGGATTTAGTGATAACGAAAGTTTTAAGTTGGGAAAGTTTAACCGTAGTTTGCAGAAGTGAGGGAAGTTTTTTTTGGTTTAAGAATTTAATTTGTTACTGAAGTTTCAAGTTCAGTTTATAGTTAATTAATTCTCTAAATAAGATCAGCTAGGCTTTGTTTGCCTTTACGTTGAAAGTATTTTTTTATAGTTGACTCGTCCCAATCGGGATCAATGAAACAAGTTTTATTATTTGTTAATTCTTCAAAATCGATAATTTCTTCGGAAGGACACAATCCAAAAGCTATTTCATCATATCGAAATGTAAAGTCTCCCACGTGCCTCCATTCTCTTTCCCAACGATAATCAGTGCTGCCGCCTTTCGCTGTATGCAGCTTTGGACCAAAGGATTCGTAAAGTGGTAAAAGCGGCTTACAGGTTTGTCTATTTACAGGATTCCCTTGAATATTAATTGCACTGACAATCGCTTTACTATTGGAATCAAAATAAATGACTGGATGACCTTCCTTTGATTGTACAAAAAGCTGAGAGAAGGCTAATCCGTATTTTTGATATTTATTTACTTTTTGGGTTACATTTTGTGTTGCCGTATAAAATGATTTAATTTCACTTAAAGGAGTTTCGGAAAAACAAACCGCCTTTAGCCATCCTATCGGCATATTACCTCGCGGTTTATAGCACATCGGAATTTCATATTTGAAATGACCAAAAGGCGCAAGTGCAGAAACTTTTGACCCACTTAAAATATCAATAAGTGATTTTTTAGCTGTAACGAACTTTGTTTTAGGAAAGTCGAAGTGACCTGGAACAGGCGCAAAAGGAATGTAGTCTTCATAACTGCCATTCTTAGTTAAATGGATTAAGAAGTTAGACATATCTGCTTTACTTTTTGTTATTGCTGAGGCACCTGACTTAATATTCATTTTAACCTTTGAAATGGTTGAATACGGCATGAATATCGCATATAAATTTGGTCATGTTAAGTCGTAAATTACTATATAATTTTATTTTAGAAGATGCTCATCAGCTAAGTCTACAAGATATCTTGGTTGAAGCACAATTATCTGCAGAACGCAGAGCTGAAATGATGGGTTGGGAAGGTGTCGAACTTGTTTACACCTCGGTAATTCCTACAAAAAATGGTGATTTGACAAGTTATTCTTTTGAAATATGGGGATCAGCAGAGTCTTTAATTCCAGCCTCAGATCAACAGAAAAATGATATCACTATTTCAACAAATCGGCAGGTAGCTAAAGATATAGAAATTTAGCAGTTAATTTCTTTTAATTGCGTGTCAAAAATTAATAGCAATGTGAAAATGCAAAAATTAATACAATTTATGACCCAATTGAAATTAGTTGTATCGCTATCGTTTTAGATTCCAAAAACTGGCACTTTAAGTTGTATTTAGATTTTGAACACTAAATATATTAAATTTACAAAAAGCATAACCTGACTTTTAAATTGTCCACGATTAATGATAGATTGAATCCGGGTCTAAGACTGTTTTATTAAACAAAGGCTTAAATTTAAATGAATAAAATAATTGAGTTTAAAACAAAAAATAATCAAATTTTTGAAATGATAACTGTTGAAAGAAATTTGATTGAAAATTATCTCAATGAAATTGCGCAGTTTAGGATTAAATATTTTAAAAGCTACCCCTATTTGTATGTTGGGAATTTGGAATACGAAAAAGAATATATTAATGGATATGCTAATAATTCAAAATCACTCTTAATACTAGCACTTTATAACGGTAAAATCATAGGTGTATCAACAGCACTACCATTAAATAGTAATGCTGACATTTTAGGTGAAGCGCCGGTCTTGTTTGCAAAAAAGGGTCTAAATATTAATGAATACTTCTATTATGGCGAAATCATAGTTAAAACAGAATTCCAAGGCATTGGTATTGCTGCAAAAATATATGATATGCAAGAATCCTATGCTAAAGCTGAAGGATTTAAAAAAATAATATTAGCAACTGTAAATAGACGTCCAAATGACCCAAGAAAACCTTCAGACTACTTTAATACTGATATTGTGTGGAACAAACTGGGGTTTAAGAAATGTAATATTCAAATTAACTACAACTGGCCTACAATAACTGAAAATGGCTCAATAAAAGATATTAATAATCCAATGGATTTTTGGACTAAGGAAATAAAATAAATATGTTAAAAAAAATAATTTTATTTTCATTTGTATATCTTATGTCACTTGCTTCTCAGAATATCAAACTACTTAATTGGTGGGATTTTATTGCCCCTAATGTTGTAAATGATATCAAAAAAAACAAGAACAATTTATTGCTTACAACTTACAAATCGAACGATGTTGCAATTTCTAAAATAATTACCTCTTCACACAATCTTGATATAGCAATACTTTCTAATCAAGTAATTCCGTCTTTAATTGAGGCAAATTTAATTCATAAAAACATTTTTAAAAATAAATATAATTTCGCAAAAATGTATTCTTTCTTATCTTCATTTAATGAAAGTTGCATCCCTTATTCTTGGAGCACAACATTGTTTATTTCAAACCGAGCAGAGAAAGTTAAAATCAAGCAGCTTACAGATTTTAATACTGACTCCTTTTCTTCAATAAATTTAGCAGTTATTGATGATAAAATGGAATTTTTAGCAAGACTGGTGGGGGATAATATTAAAACATGCCCCAAGCAACCTAATAATGTTATGGGATGTTCCCTTGATTATATTACCAAAATTCCTTTAAAAGTGAGCTCAAATAAATTTACTTCTTCAATTGCAGATATATTAAGTTTAAAAAATTCAGTTGTCTTTGGTTGGAGTGGTGAAGGTGCAGGGCTATTAAAAAATCATAATAGTATTGAATTTGTTATGCCACAAGGCTTACCAGTTATTGGTTATGATAGTATTTGTATTATTAAAAATAAGAACTCAAGAAAAAAGCAAGCAGATTTGGTTAAATTCGCAATTGAGCTTTCAAGTGAAAAAAATGCTCTAGAAAATTCAAAATATATGCAATATTTCTCGCCCTACAAAAATAATTTCGAAGTTTTGCATCCAAAAACAAAAGAACTATTAATTGATATTTTAAGAAAAATTGAAATTGAAACCCCTATCATTATTAGCGCACCCAATAGATCTAACCATGAAGTAATAAACTCCTGGTGGAAGAAAATTCGTTATGTCAAAAAATAATACAAGCTTAAGAAGTGAAGCAATTTTTATTCTACTTCTTGTAGGGCTTATACCTTTTTTGGTAATTTTTGGATTATCTCTATTTGCATTTTTTAGATTGAATTCGCAGATTCAATCATATAAAATTCAAGAATTAAATCAAGCGCAATTCACAATTTCCTCTCAGCTCAGACAAGTTGACCAGTTAATTGAAATTTTCTCTCAGAGTCAGGAAATTGCTAGTTTGCTTCATTCACCCGAGAGTTTAAGATCTTATTCAGAAAATTTATTTGATGAGAAAATTTCAATACAGCTTAAAAATTCAAACTTGATAAAAAATATTAAAGTTTTTGATGCTAAAATATCTGATTCTTTATATGTTTTCAGTGAAGATTCAAGCTTAAATGAAATTCCAGAGTCTCTTTTGAATGACAATAACAAAAGTTCAGTGTTAATTGATGAAAAGAGTAATTTAATAATTATAAAAAAAATGATTTTGTTTGATGATCAATATCAACTTGGTCCGAGTGCAAAAAAACGTGGGGAAATTTATACTTTCATTTCAATTGAGGAAATAGCTAAACCAATTCCGAATCTAAAATTTATAACATATATTCCTTCAGATTATAATCCAAACTTTATTAAGCTAAAAATATTTGAGTCTGAAAAATCATATTTTATATTCATTATTTCAATGACTGTAGTCATTATTTTTTTTGTAATAATACTAGCCTTGGGTAGCTTAAGAATTCATAAAAAAATGATATTGCCCATAATTAATCTTACAAACTATGTACGCGAAAGACATTGTCTATCTGATTATAAGAAAGAAGAAAATGAAATTGATGAACTAAAATCAACATTTAATTTATATTTGAAATTTATCGAAGAATCTAATTATAAATTATTACAGAATTCTAAAGATGCCGCAAAGGCAGAACAAGCTCGTCAAGTGGCGCATGACATTCGTTCACCTCTTTCAGCCTTGAGTTTAATATCCAGTCAATTATCTATTTTGCCGGAAGATACAAGAATCATTATTCAAAATGCAATTAGTAGAATAAATGATATTGCTAATAATTTATTAAATAAAGGTACTAATACAAATGATTCTGAAAGCCAGATCTTAAACTATTCTCAGCAAGATCAATTTTCTAAATACTTATTGTCACCATTAATCGACAGTATCGTTTCTGAAAAAAGAATTCAATATCGCGAGAACAGCAATATTTCAATTTCAGCAATGATTGATCAAAGTTATGGAATATTTGCGAATGCCAACTCTGTCGAGCTGAAGCGGGCCATATCCAATTTAGTTAATAATTCCGTTGAAGCTTTTCCAAATAATTCAGGCAGTGTAGTTATCTCAATTACTAAAAACGAAACCCATGCTTTAATTTCCATAGTTGATAATGGAATTGGTATTCCCGACCACATTCTTGATAAAATAGGTACCTTTGGGTTTTCTTTTGGCAAAGACAGCAGTACTAGTGGAAATGGTTTGGGAGTTTACCATGCAAAAAAAATGACAGAGGATTCTGGTGGAATATTTAAAATTCAATCCTCGGTTGATTCGGGAACTACAATCGTTCTTTCTTTCCCTCTTGCTCCGCCTCCAGTATGGTTTGTCGAAAGGCTTTTTTTAAAACCCAATTTCCAAATCATTTCCCTAGATGATGACATCACAATCCATCAAATATGGAGAGGTAGATTTAGTTCTTTTAATATTTCAGGCCACAACATTAATCATTTAATTTTTACTTCAGGGACAGATTTTAAAAGACATTTTGCTACAATCAATAATTCTGAAACTAATATGCAATTGTTTTTAATTGACTATGAATTGCTAAATCAAAACCAAACTGGATTAGATATAATCGAGGAACTAAATATTGCCCCTCATTCCATCCTAGTTACTTCAAGATTCGAGGAAAGCAAATTACTTGATAGATGTAATAAGTTAGATATCAAACTTATTCCTAAGGCTATGGCTGGCTATGTTCCTATTGAGATCAAATCACTTCCTATTCTATATGATTGGGTACTGATAGATGATGACATCTTAATACATCAAACATGGAGTTTTGCTTCTAAGGAAGCCAAAAAAGACTTCCTTTCATTTTTTGCAGAGTCTGATTTCATGGATGCATGTGATAATATCGATAAATCATCAAGCATTTACGTTGATGCCAATCTTGGAAATGGCAAAAAGGGCGAGGATCTTGCGAAGAAGTTACATACGATTGGATTTGTGAATATATTTATTGCCACAGGAAATGATCCTGAAGATGTAAAAGTAGGAGCCTTCATTAAAGGTATTATTGGAAAGCATCCGCCAACGTTAGTTTAATAGATTTAACAAATTCGATCTTATTCAGCATTAATTGGAAACATCGATTTTCCGTGAATTTTGGATCCGCTTGTTTTCTTCAATTAGTCGCTTAAACCGGATGTCAGGATCCATTTTGGGGCCAACCAAAGGATTAAGTATATTTGTCCTATCTCAGTAAAGCGGACCGATTTAGAGGGGTGTAAATCTCACTAATTCGGACCGGTCAATTGCTTAAACAATAAACGCCCATGATCGTCCAAATTTTAATAAGTTCTTCAAGTGTTACTTTAACAAAAACATTGGAGGTTTTATGATCAAAAAATTAGGGGAGAAAATCAGGTTGGGAAGAAAAATTATAGAGCAACTTATTACAGGGAAATCGGCAAATGAAATTTCAAAAAAATTTAATAAAAGTAAAGAGAGTATTTTAGTAATCCGAGATAAAGCGATTGAGTACAATTACCTTGAAGAAATTATACCTGGAGAAGAGAAATACAAAGTAGGAATGTACATCAACAATCCTCTCCAAATTTTGGTATTTAGTAAATTGTAGAATTGAGGAAATTCTTTTGCCGCTACCTTCGGCAATTCCGCAAATGACATTGACCACGCCTTTTCAAACCACTGACGAGCTTCGTCCCATTCTGAACCTTCACCCCAACCCGTATGGATCAATTGAACATCAGTGAAAGTATCTCTTTTTGCAAACGTCACCATGACGTTGGTGAATGGTCGGCGTGTATTCATAAATTGGTTGTATTGCTGAGGCCCCTTCCATTCGAAGTTGATGAATGAGCCGTCTTGTACAGCCAGAACTTTACAGCCAATGGTGCTATCATTTTCTCGGTCATCGGGTTTCCAAAATAATTCGTACTTGCCGCCAACAGTCGGCTCAACGTCCGCTGCTGCCGTTAGCCAAGATTCGAGGTATTTGTTTTGAGTAAAAAGTTGGAACGCCTCTGTTGGAGTGCATTTGAGGCTCACTTTTTGATTTATTATTTTATCCATATATAACTCCTTCGGTTAGTTCCCTATCCGTGGGAGTTTGAGCAGGATCAAAAGTTCAACAAAATTGTAATTGGCGTTCACAGGCAAATTTATATCGTACTTGGTTGCTTAGAGGCAATGTAATTAATGTCAATTTAATCAGGGCCTTGATGGCGGCTTAAAGCTGCTCATACCTGCGGTATTTGTACCCGAATTGTACCCAGAATGTACCCGCAATTTGTACCCAGCTTCGGGTACAAATTCATCCGCATCTAATCTTTCCTGCTCTTAATGGTTTTGATTTTCCTTTTTTCTGGCAAGTAATTCTCAGAAGAAGAGATTGGGCGGCCTAATTCTTTCTCAGTGTCTTTTCTAGCTTTACCAGCAACAGACCCACCACGGCTTGCAACTTTTTTGATTTTTTCAAAGGTATCTGGTTTTTCTTGCTATGCGAGTTCAGTGGTCACTCGTTCACCTAGCATTGTGAAAAGCAGTTCTAGATCATTCATGTAATCTCTTAAATTTTCTCACTTTAGACCTTTGAGCTGTTTATATTGACTGGGTGTCATTCAAAAAGTGGCTCTTGAGATTTCTGAAGTTAAAATCGCAAAATCTTTTGAGGCACTGATACCACGATCCTTCCACTCGTCGATTAAGTTTTGCCGAATGGCAATACCGCGAAGCCTTTTGTCAATCCAATCTTTCGGGTAACCCTTTTGTTCGTAGAGACTTTTCATCCGTTCTTGTGCCAACTCGGGATTTTCAATCTCGTCAAGGCGCTCGCTGCCAACTTGAGCCAGCCAACGCTTAAAGGGCTCTGCTTTGGGGGAGGGGATGGATTGAATGATACGAAGAATTGTGTCTGTCGCAGCACAATCAGTTTCATATTTTTTACCATCTGTGGATTCTAAGCTTCAGTTGTACGATTTTTTCGTACAACTCATAAAAGCCTTCTTTATCAGCTAGTTGTGACTTTAAGTCAGACCAGTATCGCCTTGGATTAGTGATTTCAGTTAGTTCGGCTACTATATCAATTACTGAAAAATACCACTTTTTTTCTGACTCAATCCATTTTGATCTAACCTGTTTTTTTTCAAAGAGTTTAATGTTGCTCATACAAAAATCCTATTTTGGTTCTGATTCGCAGATTGAGCTATCGGGAGTTCCACTGACATAGATATTTAAAACGTCTAGAACAGTAAATGGCTGGATGTATTTTTGAATATCAAATGCCCCAGCAAACAACAAACTAAACGGAACAGCTTCGTTATTTGGGAAAACTATTTTATCATATCTCTTGGGCCAGTCTGTGAGTGAGGCATAACTAACTTTAGGATCAGTTGTATTTAAGGTTTTCCAGGTTCCTGAAACTTTTATTCCAACAATATGGTGCCCACCTTCAGCCCATCGATCCATTACTTTTCCAGCTCGACCTTTACAGGCACTTTTAAATCCATTTTCACTCATTAGAAATACAAATTTCATGGAATCTGGCGAATAACCTGCGACAAGGGCCAATTCAATAAATGCTTTAGCAAAGTCGTCGCAGCCAAATATAATATTTTTTTCGATTATATGTTTACTAGAGCGACAAAATGGAAGGTCTTGGGGGAATTTATCACCACAAATTGAGACTCCATACTTAGCTTCTTCGAAGTGCCCTTCGTAATATTTTTCTTTGTAACGAGAGAAATCAGAACTCATTTGATCTTGGAGTTTGTTTTTTTGTTCTTCGACATATTCAGGTTTGCAGCTTTTGCAAAGGTTGGAATCATAAAAAACATATCGGAGCATGGTTGGGTTTATTCGACTTTGTTTTAAACGAGCAAATACCTGGTCAACTATAGTTTGAACTTCTTGATCTGAGGTAAATTCTTTTGCTTGTAAAAATTGGGCGAACAGAAAAGAAATGGCAGCGACTAATATCTTTAACTTCATAATGCTCCCTTGGGTTCGAATCCCCTTAGGCAGAAAAGGATGTCATTGAACTCGATAATCTCACATTATTATTTGATTTATTAAAATTGTAAAGAGTAAAACAAAATTGGCGTCCCCTACGAGATTCGAACTCGTGTCTGCTCCGTGAAAGGGAGCCGTCCTAGGCCTCTAGACGAAGGGGACCTTTGATCATCTAAAAGAAAGTCTAGAATAAAATTTCCTTTAGAAATCGAGTGGCATTTTGAGTTTCTGAAGAAAAATGGTGGCTCGCGATGGATTCGAACCATCGACCCCTTCATTAAAAGTGAAGTGCTCTACCAGCTGAGCTAGCGAACCATTGTGGGTCAGAAACACAAGAGGTCACAATTTGATTTAAAAGAACTTTTTAGTCAATAAGATTTTTTTAAAATGATGATTTTTTAAAAAAAATTTTGTTGCTTACGTATTAAACAAAGGTTTAACCCAAAGAGTTTGTTCTCTGCCTGGGCCGACAGAAATCACATCGATGGGTGAGCTTAAATTATTCGAAATAAAATCAATATAGCTTGTAGCATTTCGAGGCAAATCTTTAAGCTGAGTCACTTTTGAAATGTCTTCTTTCCAGCCTGGTAGATACTCGATAACGGGTTCAGCTTGCTCTAATTCATAGGGAGATGGTGGTAATTCCGTGATCGTTTCGTCACCTAATTTGTAAGCGGTGCATACTCCAATTCTATCGTGGCCAGATAAAATATCCAATTTCATCAAAGCCGTATTAGTGATTCCATTAACTCGGATGGCATATCGAAGGGCCACAAGATCTAACCACCCGCATCTTCTGGCGCGACCAGTGGTCGAACCAAATTCATGACCATCCGTTTGGATTTTTTGCCCAACTTCATTTTTTAATTCTGTAGGAAAAGGGCCCGAGCCCACTCGCGTGGTGTAAGCTTTAAAAACACCAATGACATTTTTGATTTGCGTTGGTCCAATACCTGCGCCAATGCATGCAGATCCAGAGATTGTTGAAGAAGAGGTCACAAAGGGGTAGGTACCATGTAAAATATCTAGCATGGTGCCTTGGGCTCCTTCAAAAAGGACTCGTTTGTTACTTTTCAACATTTTATTTACCATCAATGAGGTATCTTTTAGACGGTAGGGCTTTAAGTCTTCAGCAACTTGTAGTAACAGGGAGTAGAGTTCAGCAGCATTAAACTCAGTGCCTTGATATAAATTTTTAATTAGGAAATTTTTCTCTTTTAATACAAACTCTAACTTATCTAATAGAGTTTTTGGATTGTAAAGATCACCAAATAAAATGGCTCGTCTTGCAGCTCGGTCCTCATAGGCAGGACCTATTCCTTTACCTGTGGTGCCGATTTTATCATCAGAAAGAGCGGTTTCGCGGGATTGGTCTAGGGCTTTGTGGTAGGGAAGCAGGACTGTGGATAAATCTGAAATTGCCAATTGTTTTGGATTTTGCAGAAAGCCATTGCTCTTGAGTTTATTAATTTCATCTCGTAAGCCAAAAACATCAATAACAACTCCAGCCGTGATCACACATTGTGTTTCTGGTCTTAGGATCCCGGAGGGAATTAAATGCAATACGGTTTTAGTTCCTTTGACGACAAGGGTGTGGCCGGCATTAGCGCCACCCTGGTACCTCACGACCATGTCAGCGTTTTCAGAGAAGACGTCGATTAATTTACCTTTTCCTTCATCACCCCATTGAGCTCCAATAACAACAATTCCTGACATTTGATTTCCTTTTTTAAGAAAGAAAATTAATAGTATAAATCCAAAAATTAATCACTAAGTTTCTCGGGTTAATCAAATCTAAAATGAGAAGCTCCGTGCCATGGTGCTTTTGGAGGCAAGGTATCTTGGGTGGAGCCATCAATAAAAAACTGAAGGATCTTATGAGTAGCTTCCTGAGAGGCTTTAAAAAAGGCTTCTTCCGTAAAGGCTCCAATATGAGGAGTTAATAAAACATCAGTATAGTTTAATAACTTAGAGGATCGACTAAGAGGTTCCTTTTCAAAAACGTCAAGAGCAAGTCCCTTGATTATTTTTTTATCAAGAGCCCAAATGAGAGCCTCCTCATCAATCACGCTGCCCCTTGAAGTATTTATCAAAATCACTTCGCGATGAATGGACTGAAATTGATTTTTACCAAGCATTTTATAAGTTTCCTGAGTCTTGGGAACATGAAAACTGATAACATCAGAGAGCTTAAGCAATTCTTCAAAACTGACTCGGCGGGCACCATTGGAGGAAAAAACATCATCAGATAAAAAAGGATCATAGGAAATAACATTCATTTTAAAAGCCTGAGCCAGTTCACTCACTCTGGATCCAATTCTTCCAAGGCCAACGATTCCCCAGGTTTTTTGAGAGAGTTCAATGCCTAGGTGATTTTCTTGTCGCCAAGAGCCTTCTTTTAACGAACGATGAGCGCTATTTATTTTTTGAGCACAGCTTAAAAGCAAGCCCAGAGTTAGTTGGGCCGTGGATTCGCGGTTAGCATTGGGAGTGTGCATGACCGTAATACCCCATTTTTGGGTGGCGTCGAGATCGATATGATCAAAACCGCTAGTCGCCGTAATAATCACTTGAAGGTTCTTTGCTTTCTTTAGTATTTCTTCATTGATGGGCGTTGTTGATCGAATGAGAAGTCCATGTGTTTGGCCTAACAAATCTGAAGAAAATAAAGAATGTGGTTCCACTTTGTGTAGTTTTATCTGGGGTTGTCTTTCTAGGAACAAAAGACTTTCTAAAGAAAATCGATCGGTCACCACTATTTTTTTTTGACCCATTTTCTAATTTTCCTTTAACCATTGATTTAGTTTGTTGGAATATAATTTTTGATCGAAGGGAGCCTTATAATGGTGCTTAGAGAGGACTTCGTAAAGGGCCTCTGACAAATTCAGCAACTCATGATCTTGGATGTATCCCATATGACCAATACGCAGAATTTTTCCTTTAGCTTGATCTTGACCACCCATGACCGTGATTTGAAAGTCTTTCTCAAGTTCGGCTCGGACTAGTTGTCCATCAATCCCCGGCGGTAAGCACATGGCGGTGAGGGAGGGTGAAGGTGTTTGGGCATAGGATTTGAGACCAAGGAGTTGAATCATATATAAAGTAAATTCAGAACGTCTTTTGTTCTCATTAAACTGAGTTGTCAGACCCTTCTTCTCGATTTCTGTTAAAACAAAATTGAGGGCTTTGATCAGGCTGACATTGGAGCTAAAAAAAGTCTCACCGGTTTCATTGGCTTTTTTTTCTTTGCGAATATCAAAATAAAATCTAGGAATTTTAGCTGTATCAAATCGTTTTTGTGCTTTCTTTGAAAAAGCAATAAAGCTCATGCCCGTGGGAAGCATAAAAGCTTTTTGAGAGCCTCCCACGAGGCCATCAATATGCCACTCATCTAGGGGAAGGGGTAAGGCCCCCAATGCCGTGATGCCATCAACCAATAGAAGGGTGTCAGGATGCTCAGAAATGAGTTCCCCCAAACCTTGAATTGGATGCAAAACACCGGTAGAAGTTTCACAAGCCTGAGTCAGAACCGCCGCATATTTTTTTTGTGATAATTTTTCTTTTATGGAAGAGGTACGGAAAGCTTCTCCCCACGGAATAAGAAGTTCATCTGTTTTCAAGCCAAAGGAACTGGCCATTTGAGACCAGCGTTCACCAAATTTTCCAGAAACAATACATAAAACAGAATCTCCGGGAGACAAGGTATTTACAAGAAGAGCTTCCATTCCACCTGAGCCTGTAGAAGTGAGGAGGTAGGTCGGTTCTTGAGTTTGGAAAATGAATTTCATTTTTTTAAGAACTTGCGCTAGAATTTTATCAAATTCAGGAGTTCTGTGGTGTATCATTGGCTCGGAAAGAATCTTTCGAACTTCAGGATGAAGGTTTACAGGGCCTGGTGCCATCAGTGAGTAATCAAATTTTTTCATAGTTAGTTTCTGCTTGATATTGAAAGTTTATTAAGATTATCTTAGGCCAATGAGAGCTCAACTTCAACTTTGTCTTTGTCTATTGCTTTTCTTAACGGGCTGTGGCTATAAGGTGGGACAAAAATTCAGATCCCTTCCCGGCGGGTATCAAAAAATTTCCATCCCAGTCATAAAAAATAAATCCTTTGAGCCAGGGGCTGAGGCTATCTTTATTCAGGCCTTAAAAGAAGAGTTTTTGCGATCTACAGTTTTAAAAGTGGTTTCTGACTCAGAGGCACAGGTTCGGTTAGAAGGGGAGATTGAATCAATAAGAAATATCCCCTCAGAATCGGGAAAAAAAGCCGAAGAAAACACCAATGCCAATAGCACAAATTACTTACCACGGGGAACCGTATTGGCAACCTCCTATGATCTGACGATGGTTATTAATTTGAGATTAAAAAAGATTTCAAACCAAAAGATTTTATGGGAATCTCAATATACCTCAACTAGAACCTATAAAGCTTCTCAGGTCACCATTGCAGGAGTAAACTCTGTGAACCCCATTTATAATCAATCAGCAAAAAAAATGATTTTGGAAGTTCTTTCTTATGATTTGAGCAATCAAATTCATAATAATTTAACCGAGAATTTTTAATGGATCCTATCGTCTTTCAAAAGTTTTATTCTGAGGTTACCGATAAAAAATTTAGAAACTTTTATTTTCTTTACGGAGATGAAGAGTATTTAATCGAAAGATCTTATAAATATCTCAGTGACTCTTTGCTGCCATTGGAGTGTAGGGATTTCAATTTTCATGTCTATTACCCTGAAGAGGTCAAAGCTGAAAATATTTTAGATACCTATGAAATGTATCCCATGATGTCTGCACGAAGAGTGATGGTTTTTAAAAATGTGGGATTGTTCGGTGACACCCAAAATAGTGTCTTGCAAGAAATATTTGCGAAGCCAAATGAACTAGTCACAGCGATTTTTCTTGGCCCCTTTCTCGACAAAAAGAAAAAAGTATTTAAAATTTTAAATACTCAGGCCGAAGCTATTGAGTTTAAAAAACCCTACGACAACCAAGTTCCCTACTGGATAAAACATTTAGGAACGGAATTAGGATTGGAAATAGATCAGGAGGCTATCCATCAAATTCATGAATTCATGGGTGGCGATCTTCGAAATATTGCTAACGAGCTAGCTAAAATTAAAGACTTTGTTTTTCCGAAAAATCAAGTTTCCCTCAAAAACATTCTCGAACTTCTGACGATGTCGTCACAGGATAATAGTTTTTTGATGGTTGAAAAGTGGATTAACGGTGACGAAGCGACGAGACTCAAAATAACGGAAATGGTTATCGATAGCGGAGAAAGTGAGTTGGGATTTCTTCAGCTATTGGCGCGTCATTTAAGAATTCTCAATCAGATTAAGAGAGGGCAACAGTCTCAACTCAGCAAAGATCAACTGAGTAAAAAGAATGGGATTCCCATTTTTTTTGTTGATAAGTATGTCCTTCAGTCACGACATTGGTCTGACTCTAGCATTTCCAAAGTCCTGTCATCTTTGGCAAAGGTAGAGTTAGATTTAAAGAAGAACCCATCTCTTAAAAAGGCCATTTTAAATTTTTTTAGTTTCTTTTAGTTTTTTTCTATTTTGTCGATAAGAGTGACATGAATAACGCACAGGCCATTGAAGATCTCAGACGGTACCCAAGAAAGGAATTTACTCGCAAGGTAGGAATTTTGTTTGCCGGAGATTACCGAGTGGTTCAAGGTATAGAACTTTCCGAAGGAGGGCTTTCGTTTTCTTCTGAATTGGTATATTCAGTGAACAGAGAATGTGTGGTCACTTTTAAAATCCCCGCAGGTCCTTTTATCAGCCTTCGCGCTTTCACAAAACATATGAAGAAAATCGACGGTAAAATCGTTGTTGGGATTTCTTTTGTTATGGTGCCATTTTCAAACAGGAGACAAATCAGAAACTTTGTTGCAGACAGAAACAAAAAAAAATAAGAGTTTTTAGTTTAAAACCCTTATTTTTATTATATAGATACAAAATGAAACTTAAAAAAGTTTAGCTTTTTAATTAATATAACTATTTTGCAGTGAGAGCTTGATGGGCTTTAACGGATAGGCGGCTGATTTTTCTTGAAACAGTTTGTTTTTTGAAAGCTCCCTTGGTGACAGCCCTGGTTGCTTCACTCACAAAAGATTTCAATAATTCAGGAATTGTTTTTGTGTCTTTTTGAACGAGTGCTTTTAAAATTTTCTTTTCAGCAGTTCTTACACGGCTTTTTCTTGATGAATTGATAGCCGTTTTCTTAACAGTCTGTCTTGCTCTTTTTTCTGCAGATTTGTGAGTAGCCAATATAGCCTCCATTTAATACTTACAATTTAATACTTAAACAATATATTTGCAATTAAGCTAAAGACAATTAACATAATCACAAGGGACACGCAACTTTAAAATAGTGATTTTATTAAGGACATTTAAAATTGAATTCAGATGAAAAAAATGAAAAGAATCAAGTAGTTAAAAAAGCTCTCTCTATGGCCGCTGGAACCCTCTCAAGTCGTGTTTTGGGATTATTGAGGGAAACCTTGTTAACGGCCTATTTCAATCGAACGGTTACAGACGCGTGGACCGTGGCGTTTAGACTTCCGAATATTTTCAGAAGGCTTTTAGGAGAGGGATCCCTATCCGTGAGCTTTATTCCTGTCTTTGTGGATTGTCTCTATGGCCAAAAAAATGAAGTTAAAGCTAAAAATTTAGTTAATTCCCTCTATACCCTGCTCCTTTTAATTTTGTCTTGTTTGACGATTTTGGGAATTGTTTTTTCTAAAGAAATATTGATGGTTCTTTTGGATCAGAACTATGTTCAACAGGTGGATAAATTTCATATCACCTTGCTTATGTCGCAGGTGATGTTCGGATTTATTTTTTTAATGAGCTCCTATGCCTATTTTATGGGTATTTTAAATGCCTTTGGAAAATTTGGCTTAGCTGCCATGGCGCCCACCTTATTTAATATTTCCATGATTATCTCTACTCTTATTCCCGATAGGTATTTTCGATTTCACGGCGAGGGCCTAGCTTGGGGAGTGATTGTTGGTGGTTTTTTTCAGGCTGGTGTTCTGGTACCCAGCTTGATAAAAAAAGGGTATTTTCCAAAGCTTTTATTTGATTTTAAAAATAAAGAAATGCTTTTTGTTTTGCGAAATATGGTACCAGGTCTTTTTGGGATGGGATTGCTGCAGATCTCATTAATTGTGAATCAAAGGTTTGCAAGTTCCCTGGAAGAGGGCGTTATCACCTATATCTATTTAGCAGATAGACTTTTAGAGTTACCCTTGTCCTTAATTTCGGTGAGTTTGGGAACCGCCCTCTTGCCGACACTGGCGAAATTTTGGGCGGAAAAAAATAAAGAAATGATGACATCGACTTCAGAATTTTATTTGCGTTTGAATTTATATGTCGTTTTACCTGCAGCGACGGGTTTGTATTTTTTAAGTTATCCCATTATCGAAGTCTTATTTAAACGTGGAGAGTTCAGAGCTCATGATGTTCAAGTTACCTCGGAAGTATTAAGAATTTGGGCACTGATCATGATTCCTTCAAGTTGTGTTAAAATCATAGCACCTGCTTATTTTGCGGTAAAAAATACCTGGTTCCCAGCTTTTTCAAGCTTATTGGCATTAATAGCTCATATTATTTTGGCGCCATTAATGATGAAGGCCTGGGGATTGAGGGGCTTAAACCTCTCATCCTTGGTAAGTAACAGCTTAAATTTTTTGATTCTGTTTGTTTATTTTAAATTCTTCATTGTTAGTTTGCCACTAAACAATATTTTTAAATCTATTTTTAAAACTCTGATTATTTGTTTTATTTTGGCAGGAGTGAGCCAAAGTTATTTTATTTTTAAGGAGCTTCAACTCGTTTCAGTATCATTTGTGAATTCACTTTTCTCCCTTTCTCTCACGCTGATTCTTTGTGGTTTGACGATCGTCTTAATGAGTCATGTTTTAAAAATGGAAGAGTACGAATCAACATTCAAAAAAGTCTTAAAGCGTATTTGAGGAGTCATTGGCTTAACCCCTCTGCTATTCTTTCACCTCAGCCATATTTTTGTAGGTATCGTAAATCTTTTGCTGTTTATCGATTTCTTTATTCCATCGGGTGATTTCGCCCTCATAGCCACGTTTTTTATTTTTCCATTCTGAATCTTGAGTGGTGATGACTTTAAGCTTTTCTGACACTTGTTTTTCTTGGTCTTTAATAGCGTCTTGACGGGTCGTCCAAATTTTCTTTTCCTCTTGGATTTGAACGAGTTGAATTTCATATTCTTTAATGTTTTGTTCACGTTTTTTTTGATTTTCTTTGATTTTTAAAATCAGGTCTTCTAATTCTTTGCTCTTTTTTTCTTCCTGGGAAATTTTATTTTTTTCGTCAAGAATGAGCTTATTTAATTCTTTTTCATTTAAGTCTACTTTCTTAACTGAAGTTTGATTTTCCTTTAGTTGTGTAGAGACGGATTTTTTTTGGTCATCCACTTCTTTTTTTGCCTTTGCCACTTCTTGAATATTTTTTTCAACCAGAGTCAGATTCTTCTTATAGTCTTCTAAGTTTAATTTGGAGTTTTCAATATTGGATTTAAGTTTTAACAAAGTGGCTTCGGAGTTTGTTTTTGCTTCTGTCGCGGAACTGTTTAATGCCTGCAACCCATTTGAAATGGAATAGGTTATAGGGTAGGTCAGAAGTCCTATTAAAATAAACATGGTGTACATAAAATCTCCTATTCTTGATCTTTAGGGCAAACATTTTGAAGTGATGATCTAAAATGACCAATTTCATCTTCCCAAATTTCTCCCCTAAAATTCCATTTTACATTTTTGTCTTTTTCTTTTTGGATCTGGTTTAAGGCTAACTCTTTAGTCTTTTCATCAGTAGATTTAGTGTCTTGACTGACGCTTTGAAAACGCAAATGTTCTCCTGCCCCAGAATAAATTTCGTATTGTAGCAATTCATTTTGGTCTAAAAGTTCTTTAAGGTCTGCTTTGAGTTGAACCAATCGGTTTTTTAAAGCGACACCTGCCTTTTCTCTGGCAAGAGTTTTTTCTTTATCAATGCGTATAAAGGCAGTATCTCTGACATTTTTAACGATATCTCTAGCAGCTTTTAAGCCTTGTTGTTGGTATTTAAAACTAAGTAGTTTTTTTTGAATCGAGGTCTCTTGCTCTTTAAGGCTTGAATGATTTTTCTTAGGATCTAAAAGGCTCGTTCGGACCGTCGTCAATTCTTTGCTTAAATCGGATTGCTTTTGCAGAAGTTCTTTCTCTCTTTGAATCAGCTTGAGGGAGATTTGGTTGTAAGCAGAGATTTCATCTTCAAAGTTGTTAATTTCTTTTTGAATCACCACAAAGCTGGGATGACGGGCAAGTTCTAAAATAAAGGAACGGGGGAGGGTGTCGACCTCTTTGAGTTCTGGATTTCTAAGCCAGGTTTTTATGGTCGCATAATAGTCAGAACTTTTAGACTTATTTTGGGAATATTGTTCTATTCGTCCATAATAGGGTGCATATTTTTTTCCAAGGGCATTTAAAACTTGTAAGCCATCTCCAAATTGACAGAGATTTAAATAACTAATAGTTCTAACGACATAAGATTCCGGGTTGTAAGCATTTTTAAAAAAATCAGTATGTAAGGAAAACATATTTCCGGCTGCGCCGACATAGTCCTTTGTTAAAATCTGTGTCCAAGCCTGCTCAACCATGGCTTGAAGCCAAAGGGGATGATCTTTGTCGACTTTTAAATATAAATCAGAGGCTTCTTTGTAGAGTTGCTTTTGGAAATAAATTCGAGCTAGGGTTAGGTTGGCAAGTGTACGAAGAGAGCCTATCGTATTTTTACTTTTTAATAGCTCATCCATGGTGTCTTTTGCTTCATCAACTTTACCTTGACGATAAAAAGACAGGGCGTTGATAAATTTGGATTCTTCAAAATAGGGTGATTTGATGTTGATCATCAAAAGCGCATCTTCCACTTGGCCAAGTTGTCCCTTTTCAAGGTAGTACTTGGCTCTGTAGAAATTGTAAGAATCACGAGATTGGACATCGAATTCTTCTTTGACAACCAGTGGGTCTATTCTTTCAACATCTCCAATTTCAAATATCGAGATGTGTTTGGTCAATTGATCGATAGCAAGAGTTTTTAATTCTTTGTTTTTGGCGTGAGTGGCCACCTTTAGCATGGCTTCCTTAAACTCTGTTGTGAGCTTTAACTCTTTGGCAGCTAATCCAAAATAATAAGTCGCTTCAAAACTAAATTCTTTATCTTTTAACAAATCAGCAAATTGAGAAAAAGCCATCTCATAATTTTTAATAAGTTCAAAATAAATATGACCTTCAAGTAATTTATATTCTTGATTTTTAAAGATGATAAGTTCTTTTGTTTCAACCTGCGAATCATTTAACTTGGGTTGATAAGTCTCTTTTAAGGGCTCCACATTGGGTATTTGGGAAATATTTTTATTACTCGACAAAACTTTAAATGGTAAAATCAAACCAAGAACATTGGCTTTTTTATCAGCCTCCAGCACTTTAGGCGAAAGCAGGCGATTTACCGAGTTCTGCTTCTGGGGCTTTTCAGGGATAGTCAAAGGAGTGGATAAAAAGGCTAACTCAACCTCCTCGCCAATATCAAGACGGGGAATTTCTTTATTTATTTGAAAGTCATAAGAGGGCACTTTTGACTGTTTCATCTTTAATTTTTTAGAAGGGGAGCGTCCCAAAGAAGTTTTATTAAACTGGGAAAATCCCTGTCGCGAAAAAAGAAAAGTGATGAGAATCAAATTATAAATTAAAATTGATTTTGTGGTTTTCATAGATCCCCTATTTCCAATAAGTAATTCCAAATTGAAAGGCGGTATCATTTGTCATTTTCCCACCAATATCAGCTATGTTTGTAGAGTCGATACGCTCTTCATTCGTATAACGATTAATCAGATCAATTCTTAAGGCCCAATGCTCAGACAAAAAGAATTGTTGCATGATTGAAAATAGGTAATGAGGACTAGACTTACTTTCTTTAGCGATTTTATCGATTCCAGAACCTGCGGTGCAACCGGCAGCGAGAGTGCAGGAGTTTTGCTCATAGGTTGTTTGTCCAAATCCTAAACCCACACCCATGTCGAAATAAATAATTTTTTTATCCATAAGACTCATTTTGGCGTAGATGGGAACAAAATAGGCTGTTACAGAGTTGGACGATTTAAAGGTATTATGATTGGGAAGAACTCCATATCGATTTCGGAAATAGTCGACAGTATCATTCATTTTAAAATTTGCGGACAAGGTGCTGACTTCAATTCCCCAACGTTCATTTAAAAAATATCCAAAATTAAGCCCTTGGAGTGAGCCCACAGAGTTGGGATCATTAAAGGGGAGAGCATAGTTTCCAGAAAGAAAAAATCTTTTTTCCTTCTGGAAAGTTCGATTTTGAATGACAGAAAAGTCATCGTCCTTGGCAGACCAATATTTTTGCTCTAATTTTTGGATATCTAGTTTATCTGAGTCCGCCGTTTCTATTTTGGGCGCCTCTGCTTTTGGTGTTTCGGTGGACTTTGTTTGTGCGTTGATAGGGCCTGTCGATAGAAATAAAAAAAGAGATAACAAAATCAATAAAAGATTTTGAGGTTTCTCTGCTGTCTTCATGTTGCCTCCATAAAAAGATGTTAATTCGTGCTCTTAAAAAGGAAAGGATAGGTTACAATAACCTTGGTCCCTCCTTTAGGAACAGGAAATTTCCAACCAGCAATTTTTGTCAGCATACATCCCTCAACATTACTGTTTTTTAAAGTCGAATCATTTATAGCTTGTGTTTCTACCTTACCTGTTCCACTGATGGTAAACTTAACAGATACTTTACCAAATAAATCTTTATTGGCCGATAATTGTCTTTCGTAACAATACAAGATCTGTCCCAATTGACTTTTAATATAAGTGGCGATTTCTTCTCGATCCAGGCCACCTACAATTTCGGATTCATCTTCAATAAGCCCAACGCCCCCTTGGCCCACTTTGCCTCCATGGAGTTGACTTATTCCAGAGACAGAGTTCCCTCCACCAAGGCCTTTCGTAGATATTTTAACTCCTTTGGAGTTATTATCAGAGGACCAGTCTCCACTGCTTTTATCTATGTTTCCTAAGGATGCTAAGGCCCTGCCAGACTCTCCGGATCCAGCAGTTACTCCTGAAGAGATAATAATATTTTTTGATTTTTGTCCCTGGGCTGAAACCTTAGATAACAAGCTAGAAATTCTGCCAGTATTAACATTTTTAAGCATTCCGGCAACTTTGGAAATACCTTTGTCAGAGGGAAGATTTTCGTTAGTCGCCGCCGTTTTAACTGATTTGGGTGCCGACTCCAATTTAGGTTCAGCGATTTTTTCCACCTTCGGTTTTTCGGCTTTAGGCTTCTCATTCTTTACAAAGATCTGAGTCGGTGAGGAGCGCTTCGTTGAGCTTGGTAGGTATTTGTGATTTCGAGGCAGGGATAAAACGCCCGCACCAAAAATGAAACAGAAAAGAATAAGTATCAAGGCGCTTTTCCTTGATTCTTTTTCAATCAGGGTATCTAATTTGAAATGCCCAAATTCACGATAGCTTGCAGATGATATTGTTTTTTGCTTAATGGTGTAAGTTTCGAATTTTAGCGTGTGCCAATCTGGTGAGTAAATGGATTCAAATCCATTAGAATTTTTAAAAGATTCTGGATAGAATTTTTTTCTCTGGGGTAAAAGCTTAATTTCAATGAGGCGGTCATTTAAATAGACTTGAAAAACTTGAAAATTAGACTTGGAATCTGCTGTCGTGGTGGGAAATTGAAATTCGTTCAGAGAAACATTTTTTTCAACGACTTTTAAAAGAAGCTTGCAATTTTCTCTATGAATTGTCTGTTCGCCTTCAACAGCCAGAGTGGGATAAATATTTTTGTTAAAATTATTAATATTAAAGTCGACAAATTTCCAATTATTTTCAGCAAACTCAAAAACGCATTCCCATAAAGAAACAGTTGGATCGATCGATAACAGATCCGCCGTTCTAGAAGATCCGAAAGTAAAATAGCCTTTTCCTGGCTTTAGTTTCCAAACTTTGGTGTGACCACTGGGTAAATGTTGTTCAACAATTAAAATTTTCATTTTTATCTCACATAGAAGCTTGCTTCTCTGATTTTTTTATCCATATTTTTTTGGACATCAATAAGAGGCATAAACTTAATCCCTTTTTTCTGAACGAGAAAAGCTCCATCAGGGTTTCTGACCGTTCCCTTGATACTCATTTCAGCGAAGTTGACTTCTTGAACCTTGCGAACCACTCGTTTTTTTGATTGGCCAAATAGATCACTCGAAAAAGTGAACAAGATGGAAATAGCTAAATAAAATTTTACTCCAACAAGAGAATATTGTTTATTCATAATGTCCTTCCATAAACCTTTAAAGTAGAAATAGGACTATTGCTTTCCTTGTTTAAGATATTCTACCTTCTTGGCTATCCATGACTTCATATCGGTAGAACTCGACTCTTTATGAGCTAATTCGTAAAATTTTATTGAGGATTCTGAAGATTTTTTGTACATATCGTGAATTCTGGCGACAGAAAGATAATAGAATTCCTTATTTTTCCAGTCTTTTGTCGATAAAGAGCTCAATATCTTTTCTGCATTTTCATAATCTCCTTGATGGGCAAAGGAGTCAGAGCAAATTGGCAGAAGGTATTCAAGAAGACTTTTTGAATTCAGTAGGTTTTTAAAAGTGAGAATGAATTTGCAATTTTCTGTAGTTGAAAAATAATTCATATTTTTGTAATCACGGAAGAGTTGAAAAAACTGAAAGTCTAGAGAGTTGGATTTAAGAAAGGCTGAAGACGACCCCTCTTTTTCTTCCCAACGGGGTTCACTCGAAGGATGATTTAAGTTTCTGAAAAGGGAATAGTTATAAATATTTAAATTGTCTTTATCATTGGTTCGTAATTTTTCAATTATCCAGGAAGTTTTTAATGGTTTGTTTTCGGTTTCACTGAAAAGGGAAAGGGCATAGAGTCCTTGGTTACGAGTCGTTGAGTTATTTAGTAAGATCTTTATGGCAGGTAGGGATATGTTTTGCTCTTTGCTGCTGTTTAATGGGTTTTTATTTGGAGGCCAAGTATCAAAAAAAAGAGGTTGAAAATTATGAATCAATTTTTTTTGCAAATTAACAGGAGGGATATCTTTTTCAGTCAGCCCGCTCCAAGTTGAAGTGGGGGAACTGAAGCCCTCTCGGATTTGTGAGAGTTCTTTTAAATAATCCATCCGTTTTTGCGTCAAGGGAGAGATGAGCTTGGCTAACTCTTTTTTTAACTCTAATTGGTCGTTAGCAGATAGTGATAACGGTGGTGTTAACTCATTTAGACTTTGAATGTAGTTATTGAGGCAGCGATCAATACCTTCAAGGGATTTTATCAATAAGTTTTTATCTGTAGTCATTTTGCTCACACTTAAATAGGCGGTTTGGGCTTTATCAAGTCTTTCTGTTTTAAGTTGAATGATCAGGCCTAACTTTTCTTCGTTGCTGGTTTTGACGCTCTGATTGAAAAGTTCTTTTTCAAATATTAAACCCTGTAAATACCTTGCCATGGCTCTATGGGATGATTCGGTTTCACGTTTGAGGATTTTTAAAGTTAAATCATAACATTCTGGATACTTTTTTTCATCGTAGAGAGTTTGCGCCTTTTTGGTTAATTGAGCTGTCGCAAACGGCTCCACATTTTGTTCCAAAATAATTTTATCAATCTTATCAATTTCAGTTTTGTCATCTGCAGGATTGAGAGAGTTTTTAATTTTTAAAAATATTTCAGGTCTGTTCTCTTTTGATGTGGACAAAAGCAATTGATTATATAATTTTCTGGCTTGGGCATTTTTATTTTCGATGATCAAAAGATCCGCCGCATTTTGAAGATGGTTTTGTTTTTTATTGGGATCTTGAGTGCTTAAATCAATTAAGAGCTCAGAGGCTTTTTCAAGAGAACCGATCTCTATTAACGAGGCAATAATTTCTTTTTCTAAATCCATTTTTTTATCGTATTTTGGAAAATAACTTAAAAACTCAATTCCTTTTTCTGTCGCATCAACAAAATATTGTTCCTTAAAAAAAATTGTCAGGGAATCTAAAAAGGCTTTTTTCCCTAATTCTGAAGCTGGATGAGATTTAAAATAACTATATAATCTATAAGCTGCGGAAATCTTGTCGCCTTGCTTGTTCTCTTCTTGTATTTCAAAAAAATGAGATTCTTCATTAATCTTCAATAATAACTTCTTTCGCTGCAAATCCGGTGTAGCATCAGCATAAACTTTCGATAAGGTTTTGACCTCTGAATATTTTTTTTCAATATTTTTTATGTCCAGAATAAGGTCTTCTGATTTGTTTTTGATTTCAAGATTATTTTTATTTTGAGATAAAGGAATGAGTGTTTTTAAAGATTCCTCAAAATTTTTTTCTTCATAGAAAATGACAGCTAATTTAAATCCCACAGAGTTAGCATATTCACCCTGAGGGAATAATTTAAGATACCGTTGAACCAGCTCCTTGCGCTGAGCTAACTTCAGATCTGATTTAGTTTTTTCTAAACTTTTTTCTTTGGAGAAAAGGGCACTATAAGTAGCCTCATGCTGAACCGCTTTATCTTTGGTTTTAAGAGCTACGATGTTGAAGTTTTCCGAGGCATCTTCAAAATCTTCATTTTGAAAGAGCAATTCAGCTAAGGCCATCCGTGTTTTAAGATCTGGTTCTTCATAGTTTTCATTCGCTAGAACCAGTCTGAGGATTTTTTCGGTTAAGGTTGAAAACTCCTTATGAGTTTTATTTTTTTGCCAAATCTCCCACCATTTTCTTGCGATTTCTAGAGAGTTTTTTCGGAACTCAGTATGACAAGAGATTTTAATCTCTTCTTCTGTTTGATGGGCTCTCCAAGAGGAACCAACTTGACATAGATTGGCAGCTTTAGAAAAATGTTCAATAACCAGATCTCTTTTTTTGAGAGTCTCATAGGTGTCTGCAAGTATTAAATGACATTTGACTATAAATTCATTTTTCTCTTCTTTTTCGATAAATTCAGTTAAAAAGATTTGAATGTCTTTTGGTTTAGAATAGGCATTGTAAAGGTTGGCCATTTCATACATGGCTTGGCCTAACTCTCCATCGGAAGTCACTTTCTTAAATTGGGAGTATAACTCATTAGCCTGATAGGTTTCACCTATAAATAAAACCAAATCTCTTAAGGCTTCTTTCCTTAAGTAATAGCCCTTTTTATTAATAGCTTCGTCAGTTGCCGGGTTTTTGCTAATCACCGCTTTTAATTTTAAAATGGCTTGATCTGATTTTTTTAAATTGTAGTAGGTCCAGGCCAACTTATAGATTCCATAGGAAAAAACTTTGGAGTCTGGATAATTTTCAATTTTTTGAAAATAGATTTGTGCTTGTGAGAAATTTCCTTGCTCGTAAAGAAGCTCTCCTAACGCGAGCAAGGTATCCGTGATTAATTTAGAATTTGGATATTTTTCAATAAGTCTTTTGTAATTATTTTCTGAAAGTTTTTTTTGATTTAGTTGTTGTAGAGCAAAGGCTGAATTAAATAAAACAGAATCAAATTCCTCAAATGACGGGAAATTATTGATGATTTGATTGTAAATACTTAAAGCTTTCTTTATCGCCTCAAAGCCTTTTTCTTCGGGAAGGGGAAAAGAGCTTAATGTTTTGTTTTTAGTATCTCTTTGTAAGTCAAAGAATCTTCCAGATTTCGATTTTCTCATATAGAGTTCGGCTAATCGATTTAAATAATCAGCTTCTTGGGGGGTGCCTTTTTTTTTCTTCAGAATATTTTGTAGGGCTTCGATGGCTTTGGTCTCGGTTCTTGAAATTAAAACTTCTGATTTTAAATTTTTATTTTCACTCTCTTGGTCATTTTGTTCGGTGTGCAATTCAGGAATGAGTCCTCGTTCATCCTTTTTTTGATTCTGCGCTAGCGCCATCGATAGAATTAAATGAAGTGAAATAAATATTTTAATTGAAGTCCACATTTTTTTAAACCCTCATTGGTTTTTACTCGTTGTAATTAATTTTATTTGAGGGAATCCAGCCATGGACGCTGTGTACATTACTTTTTTTAAAGCGGAATAGGGTAAGTCCCTTTCAACTAAAAGTAAAAGCTTTCCTTCTTTAATAGTTTTATCTGTTGTTTCTTTCATTAATTTGTCAAGATAAGAAAAAAGTGGCTTGATAAAGTTAGGGTCTTTTGATTCTTTATCCTTATCTTCAAAGTCTTTATCTTTTAAGTTGGCAATGACTTCATTCCCAGTTTTTAGTGCCTGCAGTGATAAAGTCAATTGGTGGCCTTGAGTGAGAACAGCTTCTGATTTTGAAGAGGGAAGTCTTAAATCTTTAGGAGCCTCTATTTGAACTTCAGACGTATTATAGGTTTGCAATAAAAAAACTAACATCACGGTAAACATATCGGTCAATGAAGTGATGTTTATTGAGAACGATGATTTTCTTTTGGTATCAAAATGAAATCGTTGCCTTCTTGTCATCGCAGCCTCTTGCTTTGGTTCTAGTTAAAAACATTTCCAAATACTATTTCTGGAAACATGAAATCCGTTTTAATCTGGTTACCCGTTTTGGTGTCAAGAAAAGTAAACTCAATGTTATCTTTAGCTTTTCTGGATTCATCCATTATCTTGACAATTTCAGAGTAAGGAATGTTTTCATCTGGAGAAAGCACCAGTTTAAAAATTTCGGGATAAGTCTTTTTAACTGCAATGAGCTTTTCATTATATTTGCTTAAATCCAATTCTTTATTTACAGCGGGGA
The DNA here is from genome assembly GCA_017302835.1 of Deltaproteobacteria bacterium. NCBI lineage: Bacteria > Pseudomonadati > Myxococcota > Myxococcia > Deltaproteobacteria bacterium. The sequence continues at coordinate 28,303 of JAFLCC010000006.1, forward strand.
CAGAGTAGCTTTCCACTTTATCTTTATTAACAATTTGAATATCTATATTATTCTCCTTACTCAAACTGACATTTATATGAACAGGATTCTCTTTATTGTTTTCTTGATTTTGGATGGCTTCTTTAACGACTTGAGGAAGATCTGTATCAATTTGGGTTAATTGTAAAAAGGAAGAGGTGATGATCAACACGGGTACGAGCTTCATGATGATCGCCAGCAGGGGAGCTAAATCCAACTCGAAGTCTTCATAATGAGTTTTGTATTTTTTAGCTGCCATAATATAAATTTACCTTTTTATGAAACTTTCACATTGGATCCAGGGGGCACTGGCGTGTCTGGAAATACATTTTGTCTTGTGAGTTGTGGAAGGTGCGACGAAGTTAAAAGTTCTGTTAATTTGCCGCATTTTTCAGTGGTTTCCTCAATGAGTTGATTTTGTCTACCCGTCAATATTGAAAAAAACACCATTGCAGGGATGGCGACAACCAGACCGAGCAGCGTGGTATTCAGAGATTCCGCAATCCCTCGTGATAAGAGCTGTTGCTTCATTGCCGCATCGGCATTGGCAACGGCTTTAAAGGAAGTGATTAATCCTGAAATCGTTCCCAAGAGTCCGATCATAGTGGCGACATTGGCTAACATACTTAGGTAATGAAGACGTTTGGTGTACATTGGAATGATTTCACTCATGGCATTATCATGGGCTTGAAAAATAGTTTCATCATCGCGATCTGCTTTTTCAAGAATCGTTTTAAATGCTTTTGCAAGGGGTTTTCTTTCCAACTGGGAACTAAGAACCAAAGCTTCATCTAGCTTTTTGGCAATAATTAAATTCTGAGTCCTTTGTGTAAACTCTTTTACATCCATGCCAAAATCGAAATACAGGGATTTGATCCGATCCGAAATAAAATAAACAGAAACAAATCCAGTGATAATAATGATGCCGCCCCAAACTCCAGACTCTCTTAAAAATTCCAATACGCTACTGAACATCTCCTGTTCCCTCCTCATTGACTTCCTGATACAACGTTACCAAATGCTTCAATTGCGCTTCTCCCCACTCTTGAATTTGTAAAAACTTAACAGCGTAGTGAATGCCAGATTTTACATTTAATCGTTGTCTACTAAAATTCTTTCGGACGATTTGAACAGAAACATTAAAAGATTTTGGATTTTGTTCACATTCTTTAAAATGCAGCATGAGCTTTTGTCCAGGAAGGAGAAGTGGATTATTTAAAAGCACCAAGCTTCCATTGACGCTGATAGAGGTGGTATATCCATCAAAAAAATAGTCTTCATTATGACAAAAGACCGGTATTTGCACATCGGCACGGTGTGAGCCACGGGAATGAAAGGCCAGGCTTAAGGGATCTTGGGTTTTGATAAGTAGAGACAATCTATCTTTAGAAAACTCTGGAACTTCACCCAGTGGCATCCATCCTTCCAGATGGGATGACCAGATGTAATTATAATCAAACAGTTCACCATTTTGGATCATTCCCAAAACGCTCATGTATTCAAAAGGGCCAAATTTATTTTCACCACGTAAAATGAACCATTTGGATTCTTGTTTTTTTAAGGCCTGTACTAGTTTCTGATTCATAAGTTCGGTCTCCTTATTTCACATTAACGGGATCAAAAGCGATACTGATTTGGCTGTCGGCAGAGGGAATACTTTTGCCATGGAAGTTAATGGTTAAATTGCTTGCGTCGTAGGTCCATCCATTGCTTGAATCATTTAAGATCGTGTTTCCGTCGACGATCACCTTGATAGTTGCGGGGTCAGGTTCTCTATCCAGTTTAAATGACGAGCTTAGGGTTAAAACCATATCTGAAATGAGTTGAAGCGAGCCACCAAAGTCATCACAAAGCGAGGCTTTAGCTCCACCTGTTTGATCGGCAATTTCCATATATCTTTTTCCTATTTTTCTGCCGGCAAAACCCGTGAGTAATTGGGTTTTGCAAGCCTCATCAAGTATGGAAATGGTATTGACAGCATAGTTGCGGACACCGGGAGTTGAGTTGGTTAGAGTGTCGAGGTAACTCACGTAATCAGAGACTTTATGAATCCGACTGTCTGTTAAGTACCCGTTGTTAGGAAGTGTTTCAAGCAAAGGTGTAAGAGCCGAGTGAGAAAAATCATCTTCATCGCTCACAATGATAATGGCTAAAAAGGAATCAGATCTTAAAAAGCCTGAATTGAGAGGATTTTGTAATGTTGTTTTTAGACTCAAAAAAGCTCGTTCATCACCGTAGCCTTGTATTCCTTGCAGGGCATTCAAGTTAAACACGGAAGTGAGATTAGAAATGCTTCTATCTAAAACAGAAATTCCACTATGCTTGGATGGAGTAGCATCTTTCCCCGGCCCATCTCTGAGAACGGAACATTTTTTATCAAAAGCTGGACAGTAAAAATTTTTATAAGAACCGACTGTGTCTAGGGCATCCAAATAGGCATCAGTTGTAGTGAATGCCATGTGAAAATCATAATTCAACGTTTGAAACTTTTGAATAAAGGAATTAAAATTTTCAATAAGGTTTTGTTGAGATGATTGCATGCTTCCAGAATTATCAATCACCCAAAGAATATCAATTTTTCGCGGTTGAAAGGAAGATGATTGTTGAAAGGTCGTTTGTTCTGTTAACAAGGAAAAAGAATCATTTGTCTTTTGGCATGCTAAATGGATTGTCGCTACAAAAAAAATTCCAACTAGTTTGATTTTATTTACTTTATTTAAGGTCATCTTGACCTCCTTATTTGTATAGCTTAGTACAGAAAAAACAAATAACCAGCGGGAGTTTTATCTATTTGATAAGATGAAGGAATTCAAAATAAATACTAAAATGATACGTAGCTAACTTGTTGAAATAACTTGATATTAAAAAAAACAAGCGATTATAATAAAAAAAAGTGAAGCATTGGTTTACATTTTTTAATAATTTTTCTGGCAAAAACATAGATGGGTGTTTGAAACTTGAACAAAAACTTAAAATTAAATAAATTAAATAAGTTAAACAAATTGAAATGAAAAAAAAGGAGAATTATGAATAGTCAAAAAAAGCATCTTGTGTTGGGGTTGTTAGGAGTATTTGTTTTAACAACTGGTTGCTCTTCGATGGAAGAAAATAAAAATACAACTAAAGGCGCTGGTATTGGTGCCGTTGCTGGTGCTGTTCTTGGGGGTGTTATTGGGCATCAAACAGGAAAGCGAAATGAAGGGGCGTTGATTGGAGCGGCATTGGGGGCAACTATTGGTGGAGTTGCAGGAAAGAGGATGGACAAACAGGCCAAGGAACTAGAAAAAATAGCAGAAACTAAAAGAACGGAGCAAGGTTTGGTCTCTAAACTTAAGAGTGATATTTTATTTGATACGGGGAAATCAGATTTAAAACCTGAAGCTAAAAAAAATCTAAAGGAGATGGCCGAAATTATGAAAAAGTATCCTGAAAATATACTAACGATTAAAGGCTATACGGATAGTACAGGCTCTATGAAAACAAACGAAGAGCATTCTGCCAAGAGGGCTCAAGCCGTCAAAATGGAGCTGGTCACTTCTGGATTATCTTCTGAATTGGTAGGAACCAAAGGAATGGGACCTTTGAACCCCGTGGCTGATAACAAAACGACGGATGGACGAAAGCAAAATCGAAGAGTTGAAATTGAAGTTACCGTCGATCAGTCTAAAATTCCTGCAGAAGAAAAGAAATAATCACTTCATGTTTCAATAGTTATGGAATTACTTTCTAGCTTAGTCGCGTTTAAAAAATCAAGTGGGCCTATAGCTCTTGCTATAGGCAACTTTGATGGGGTGCATTTGGGGCATCAACGAATTATAGAAGAAATCGTGAAAAATCCCGATCTGAAATCAGTGGTGATGAGTTTTGAGCCTCATCCTATTATCTTTTTAAATCCACAGTTATCTTTTAAAAAACTATTTCCTTTGTCTGATCAAGAACAAGTTTTTACAAAGATGAAGGTTCAATACTTTGTTCGTCTAAAATTTAACGCCGAATTGGCAGAGATGACCTATAAGGAGTTTTTAAGTTTGATACACTCCCATTTGGATATTAAAAAAATAGTTGTAGGGTATGATTTTAGATTTGGAAAAAACAAAGAGGGTACCATAGATAAATTAAGTCAATGGTGTCAAAAAAATAATATTGAATTTAAGAAGATCGAAGAAGTGAAAATGGGAGCTGTCACGATTTCAACCTCAGATATCAAGCGGAGACTCATCAGCCATGATTTGAAAGAAGTAAATAAAATGCTGGGAAGAAATTATTATTTGTCCGGAGTCGTTGTTCGTGGTGATCAAAGAGGTCGCCTCCTTGGTTTTCCAACGGCTAATATGCTCATTGAGGAGGACTTGCAGGTTCCTGCCTTAGGTGTTTATGTAACTCAGGTGACTCTCGGGCAAAAAAATTATTTAGGGGTTACTAATATTGGAAAAACGCCTACCTTTAAAAATGATGAAAGAATAAAAATAGAAACTCATATTTTAGATTTTAATCAAGATATCTACGATCAAACCATCGCAATTGAATTTTTAAGATTTCTTAGAGATGAAAAGAAATTTAGTTCCATTGATGAAATAAAATTTCAAATAGCAAAAGATATTGAAGAGTCTCAGAAATGAAAAAACTGGGTTGTTATTCTGACGGGTATAACCTTTTTCCTGGACTTCATATTATCGAGAGGTATTTTCTTGAAAAAGAATCTCCCTTGGCGGTAAGCCATCTGACCTTACAAGAATTAACTCAAATGTTGACCCATCCCAGTCCAGACTGTCACTATGTCCGTTGCTCTGCAAATTACAGTCGCCAGTTATTAAATACTTTATCCATCCAACCAGAAAATGTCAGTTTTTTGGGAATTTTTGATTGTCTCATTTACGAGGGGAACCAGTGGCTTCCTAGACTTAATTATTTTTCTTATTTGAGGGCTTTATTTGTAAAAAAATTTAAATATCACAAAATTAATAATGCTGTGGCCTTGATTTGTAAAGCCAATGAGTTGCCAGCGCTGATTTCTTTTGTTGTTGGTCTAGGTCATCAGCAAATATTAATTTTCAATGAGAGTGGAACCTTGGATGATTTCTCTCATGTTCTAAAACACAGTATAGGTACGGATCTTAAGATTTATAAATATTCAGATTTGACACAGGTAAATATAAATACGAATTTGATGATTAATACCATTGATCTAGAAAGTCATACCAATCTTTTAGGAGATTTGGCTTATTTTAACTTTATGGTTCAAGGTGGAGTGGTGATGGATTTATATTCAAGCACACCAGTGAACCCATTTTTATTTGAAGCTGAGAAAGCCGATTTGTCTACTATGAATCGAAGGGAAGTCGTTTCCTATTATGATTATGGCACTTTACTTAAGTTGGGTTTGATCAGTTCCTTTGAGAGGGAAAAATATTTTCAGCTGTACAGTGAAATTGCGACTATTGACTAGTAACAAATCACAGCGAATCTTTTACAATATTTATCTATGAGTGAAATGCTATGAGTGAAATTAAACCATGGGATAAAAAGGTTTGTGATATTTTGTATAAGCAGGGTCTTCTTAAGCCTGAACAATACGAAAAATCCTTTGAAGAGAAAAAAAAATCTAATTCATCATTGATTCAAATTTGCGTGAATATGGGGGCTATTGATGAACCTCAAATTCAAAAAGCCCTTGAAAAGTATTATCAAATTCAAGGAGTTAATTTAGCGCAGTTTCAAATTGATTCGACGGTTATAGATATTCTACCTAAGGAAATTTGTGCTAAACACAATATTATTCCGGTACAAAAAATTTCAGATAATCAAAATAAGTTATCTACCCTGGTGGTTGCCTTCTCTGATCCCAGTCAGTTGCTGGTCAAGGAAGATATTAGAATCATTTCAAAGGCAAAAGTCGTTCAGCCCATTTTAGCGAGCCCTATAGCGATTCAGCAAGCTATTGAAAAATATTACGGAGTCAGTGTTGATAGAGTTTTGGATAATTTGGATTCAGACGATGTCATGGATGTTAATGAGTCTGATAATAAAGTCGTTGAAACTGTTGACAATATCACTGATAAGGATTCACCTGTTGTGAAGTTTGTGAATGCCATTTTGAATGAAGCCATTAAGAAAAGAGCTAGTGATATTCATTTTGAACCCTATGAAAAAGTATACCGGGTTAGATATCGTATTGATGGAATATTAATTGAATCTAAAGCTCCACCGAAAGAGTGGTCACCATCTATTGCGGCTCGAATTAAGATCTTATCTCGATTAGACATTGCCGAGAAAAGACGGCCTCAAGATGGTCGTCTTAAAGTAAGAACAAGGGACTCAGACATGGATTTTCGTGTAAGTATGATGCCCATGTTGTGGGGGGAGAAAATCGTTCTGCGGTTATTAGATAAGTCAAATTTACAACTGGATATGACTAAATTAGGTTTCGAGGAAGATGATTTAAAGCTCTTTAAGTCATGTATTAACTTACCACAGGGCATGGTTTTAATTACCGGACCTACGGGGTCAGGAAAAACGACCACCATTTACTCGGCGTTGTCTGAGTTAAATAAAATAGATGTGAATATTTCGACAGCAGAAGATCCTGTTGAATTTAATTTGGAAGGCATCAATCAGGTCCAAATGAATCCAGATATCGATTTGAATTTTTCTAGCGCCTTAAGATCGTTTTTGCGTCAAGACCCCGATATTATAATGGTGGGTGAGATACGGGACTTAGAAACTGCAGAAATTTCATTCAAAGCAGCTTCTACAGGCCATTTGGTTGTTTCTACTTTGCATACAAATGATGCCGCTTCAACGATTATCAGGTTGACTGAAATTGGGATTCAATCCTATGTCATCACCTCAACGATTAATTTAATTGTGGCTCAAAGATTGGTTGGAAAGATTTGTGAAAATTGTAAAGTTCCAGTGGAGGTGACGGCGCAAACGCTCATCAATCTTGGGATAGCTCAAAATGAAGTGAGCGAGTACAAAATATTTAAAGGGAAAGGTTGCAATACTTGCAATGGGACCGGAGTTAAAGGCAGGTTGGCTATTTATGAATTGTTGCCTATGACTGAAAAAATAAAAGACGCCATTTTAAAAGGTGCCAATCAAGCCCAAATCAGATTTTTGGCAAGAGAACTAGGATTGAAAACACTCAGACGGAGTGCTTTAATGAAATTAAAAAAAGGCATTTGTTCTATCGATGAAGTTATTAATTCTTCAATTAAGGATACTTAATGATTTCAGCAACAGAGCCATTTAATATTCCGCCTGTACTGCTTGAGAGTTTAAAGAGATCTCATGGAATCGTCTTATTTTGTGGGAACAGAAACTCTGGTTATGAAAAAACATTCAAAGTAATCTCAGACAAAATTAAATCCTTGTACCCAAGCTCAGTAGGAACCATTGTTTTAAAGGATAATGCCAATTATAAAGATCCATTTTGGAATTCAATTTCCTATGATGACTTAATTTTACGACCATTAAATGAAAAAAGTAGGAATTCTGATTTCTTTATTTTTGAGAACATCGCAAAACCTATTGAGTTTGAAGCGGCCCTTGAGATTGCTGAAGATGGCAGATACGTCTTTATGCATTGTTCGTGTTTAAGTATTTCCAGCGCTTTACATCGAGTTTTTGGTTTTTACCAAGGGACGCAAAAAAAACACTATCTGTATCGGTTTTTAAATGAAGCCTTTTTGTTTTATTCTCAAGTTGAGATTCTCGATGAGAGTCATCTTTCAAATATGGCTGGAGAAATTATTTTGCTAACTTCAGAATTGAAGAAGAACTTACTGGAAAAGGGAATTTTCTCTTTTGAGGAAAGTTTAAAATTATTGAATCAGGAATCTGGAGTTGTGACTTTAAATCAAAGTATTTTACAGCTTATTATAAGAAGAAAAATATCAATTCAAAAAGGATTTGAAACGTCTCGTGATCCATCAGAGTTAGATTTTTTATTAAAAAAGGTAGGGATATAAATGGCAAAGTTTTCATATCAAGCAAAAAATGCCAGTGGGCAATTAACAGCTGGAGAGATTGAAGGATTTAATGAAACCGAAGTCAGAACAAAACTTCGTCAAATGAATATAAATGTGGTTCAAATTTCGGCCAAGGCTGGAGTTGGTCAATCTTTTGGATCAAGTTTTGGCAAGAATGCAAAAGTTAAAGTCAAAGATTTACAAATATTTACGAGACAGTTTGCTACTTTGATAAATGCAGGTATCCCCGTTGTTGATGCCTTGAAAGTATTGTCGGATGGACAAAGACCAGGAGTCTTAAAAGAAGGAGTCATTAAAGTTAAGAAAAGTATTGAGTCTGGGAGGAAATTGTCAGATTCCATGGCTCAAATTCCAAATGTTTTTGATAAATTTTATTCAAATATGATTCACGCAGGAGAAGAAGCTGGTATCCTAGATAACATTTTGGGAAGACTTGCTACCTATATGGAAAAAAACGAGAAAATCAAGTCTCAGGTCAAGGGAGCTTTGGCATATCCTACCGTTATCGTTATTGTGGCAATCATTGTTATCGCCTGTATTTTGGTATTTATTATACCTAAATTTACAAGCTTTTTCTTGTCGGCGGGTAAACAACCTCCGTGGTTAACAATGATGGTTGTTAACGTATCCGACAGTATGATTAAATACTGGTATCTTCTTTTAGGAACATTCATATTAGGACCTTATTTTTTCAAACAGTGGATTAACACGCCAGCAGGCAGAGTGGCCTTTGAATCTTTTCTGTTTAGAGCTCCCTTATTTGGTGATTTGGTTCAAAAAGGTTCTATCGCCAGAGTGACCCGTACCTTATCAACCCTTTTATCTTCCGGTGTGGGCTTGATAGATGCCATTGAAATAGCTGGTAGAACCGCTGGAAATATTGTTATCGAAAAAGCACTCATTAAGTGTAAGGATGCCGTGATGCAAGGGAAGCCTTTTGCTTTTCCCCTTTCGAAAGATAAGGTTTTTCCAGATATGGTGGTGCAGATGATTAGCGTCGGAGAACAGTCTGGAACTCTGGATACCATGTTATCTAAGATTGCTGATTTTTATGATGACGAAGTCGAAACTGCAGTGAAAGCTCTTTCTTCCCTGGTTGAGCCATTATTGATGGTCATTCTTGGAGGTATTATTGCTGTTTTAGTTGTGGCAATGTATTTACCAATTTTCTCGATGGCGGGCAATGTTGGGGCGGAATGATGGAAGAAAGTTCAACTAAATACAGAGTTGAATCAGTCCGTGTTCTTATTTATTTTGTTTGTCTTGTCGTTCTCTTATTTTCTTTTTTCTTGCAAAGTCCATTTATTTCTTGGGACTTACTGGGTCCCTCTTTTATTTCCCTGGGTTTAGGTTTCATCCTTCACTTGGTCCTCTTTTTGAGAATAGATAAATGGAAGGAAGATTCTTTATGGATTTTTATTTCCTTTATTTTTGATTCGATTATCTTGTCTTATTTTATTTATAAATCAGGGTCCTATCAAAGTCTCTTCTTGTTTTTCCAGATTATACATATTGTATTGTCCAGTTTTTTATTCAAAGGAAAAGGGGCTTTAGCTCTGGCCTTATTGGCGAGTATCTTGTTTAGTTGCGTTCAACTCATGGGGCCTGATTTTAAAAGCTTATCATTTTTGATAGTTTTGGGAATTAATAATTTATCTTTTTTTGCTGTTGCTAGCTTGTCAGGGTACTTATCTGAAAGACTTTTAACTGCAGAAAAGACAGTGCAAGAAAAACAAGTCCAAATAAAATCACTCGAAGAACTTAATGAACTGATTATCGAAAAATCTCCTGTGGGAATGATTACTTTTGATAATTTATTTAATATTTATCAAATGAATCTTAGAGCCTTGTCGATGTTTCCTTTTGTAAAAACAGAAGATAAAATTACGGATTTCCTACTCCCTTTAAAAGAATTTTGGAACGATATTTTAAATATAGAATTAAATCAGGAATGGATAAAAGAGTTTACATTAGCAAAAGAAGCGGACTATCAGTTTTTCAGAGTGATTATTACTAAAATTTCAAAGAGCAACTCTCTTTTTTTGCTCTTAATAGAAGACTTTACAAAAATCAAAAAATTGGAATTTAATTTAAAACAAAGCGAGAAGTTAGCAGCCGTTGGCGGCCTTGCGGCGGGAGTGGCTCATGAGATTCGCAATCCCTTAGCTGGCATTAGTGGGAGTATTGAACTGCTATCTCAAACAACTAATAACGATGATGATAAGAAACTAATGAAAATTATTTTAAGAGAAATTGACAGATTGAATAATCTTATTACGGAATTTTTGGATTATGCTAAACCAGAAAAACCACCAGAGGACCCTTGTGATTTAGTATTTATTCTCAAAGAAGTCCTTGAAAATATAAAAAATAATTCGAAGTTAAATCAGAGTGTCGTTTTAAAGATAAATCTTCCTCCCAATGCAATGGTGAAGGGTTATAAAGATAAACTCAAACAAGCTTTTTTAAATATTATCATTAATGCTTATCAAGCCATGGAGAAAAAACAAGAAGCATTCTTAGAGATTTCGCTGATTCAGTCTAGTGATCGATGGAATCTTTTAATTAAAGACTCAGGAGATGGGATGAAGAAGGAAACTTTAAAGAGACTTTTCGAGCCTTTCTACACCACAAAGTCTAAGGGTACCGGCCTTGGTCTAGCTGTAGCCTACAAAATATTTGAATCACACCAAGCTCTTGTTTTTGTAAGAAGTGAGCTAGGTCAAGGAACTGAGTTTGAATTTAATTTTCCTTGCTTAGGATCTTAGAACTATAGAAAATATTTTTAAGGGGAATTTTCAAAATGAAAGCAAAAATATTAGTTGTTGATGATGAAGAGTCAATTCGCGAGTTTTTGGAAATCATGCTAAAAAAAGAGGGATACGAAATCACCCTGGCTGAGGATGGTCAAAAAGCGAAAGAATTGGTTCAAAAAAAATCATTTGATTTGATTATATCTGATTTGCAAATGCCAAATATGACAGGGATCGAGCTATTAAAGTACATGCGGCAAAATTATCCAGAAGTGTTGTTTATGATGATCACGGCCTTTGGGACCACAGAAACAGCTGTGGAAGCTATGAAAATGGGTGCTTATGATTATCTAACAAAGCCGTTTAAAATTGATGAAGTAAGAATAAATATCGCAAATGCTTTAAAAAGTAAGAATTTAGAATTTGAAAATAGATCCTTGAAAAAAGAGTTAAATAAAGAGTTTTCTTTTCAAAATATTATTGGAAATTCACCAGCGATGCATCATGTTTTTGATCTGATTAAGAGGGTTTCTCAAGCTCCTACTAATATTTTAATTACGGGGGAATCTGGAACGGGCAAGGAGGTCATTGCCAAGGCAATACATTATAATGGTCCTTTAAAAGACAAGCCCTTTGTAACGATCAACTGTGGTGCGATTCCAGAAAACCTAATGGAATCAGAAATGTTTGGTCATAAAAAGGGATCCTTTACCGGTGCCATTGCGGATAAACAGGGATTGTTTGAAGTGGCTGACGGTGGGACCTTGTTTTTAGATGAAGTTGGAGAGTTACCTTTATCCATTCAAGTGAAAATGTTAAGAGCCTTGCAAGAACGAATTGTCAGACGAGTTGGTTCTACAGAGGATACCAAGGTGGACGTCAGAATCATTGCTGCAACAAATAGAAATCTGGAAGACATGGTTCAAAAAGGAACTTTTAGACAGGATTTATATTATCGTTTAAACGTGATCCATATAAAAACGCCAGCTCTCAGAGAAAGAAAAGAAGATATCCCCACCTTGGCCTTTCATTTCTTGAAAAAATTTAACGACAAGTTACATAAAAACATCAACTCAATTAGTGATGATGCCATGGAGATGATGAAAAAGTATGATTATCCAGGGAATGTCAGAGAGTTAGAAAACATGATAGAAAGAACAGTGGCTCTAGAAGCAGGGGCAACAGTTTTGCCAGAAAGCTTACCTCCTTTAGTCATGACATCATCAGGAAGAAAAATGGCCTCTTCTAATGAAATAGAGGTCACTGACGATGGTTTAGAGCTAGACAAAATTATAGGCCAAATTGAAAAGGAATTGATCATTAAAGCCATTCATCAAGCTGGTGGAGTTAAAAAAAGAGCCGCAAAGCTTTTAAAAATCACTTTTCGTTCTATGAGATACCGTATCGAAAAATACAATTTAGGAACTGTCAATGACGATGAACTGGCAGAGGAATAAGACTCGATAAGGCCTGTGAAAATGACACTCTTAGTGTTTTAGCTGATTTTCTAAAACACTATTTTCAATGAGATGAAAATAGGCCTTGATAACAAGGTTGAGAGTGGGAATATCAAGACTTTGAATATAGGCAATTTTTTGGAAATAATTTTTTCGTGCAATCAACTCGGTGAGAATGTCTTGAACCTTCTTCATTTTTTCAACTTCGTAAAAATCTTTATTGTCTTTATCATTTTTTAAGGCATCAGCGATGACTCTATGGTCAAAAAGTAAATGAATTCCTATTGCTGCTTGAGATAAAATGGCTTCCATATTTCGTAAACATTGTTCTTGAGACAAGTTCGCCTCCTTGCGATACCTAGTTGAACTTTTACTCTGTTTATATGCTGAAGTTTTTTATAGGTAATTTCAATGAATAATTTTTGCAAATGACAATTCTAGTCATTTGCAGTGAATTGGAGTAAATATTGAATCTGATGTTTAAATCAGAGATCGTAAAGAGATGAAGAAAAGTAAAAATAGAAGCAAAAAAAAAATTCAAGAGTTGTATGTCATCGATGAAGAAAAAAAATTAGTTTTTGATTCTGAGGAAAAAGTTTTTGTTTTTTTTGAAGAGCCCATTGAGCGTATTGAAGCCATTTATCAAGAAATTAGAAAAAGAGAAGATTTTACAGATGATGAACAAATTCCTATGGAGTCTTATTTAGAAAGTACACTTTCTGAACCCGATGAGATTTGGTTGTGGAGCCGTTTTTTTGAAAAGGTTCCGCTGCATGTTTTTATTAAAAACTTTATTAAAGACAGTTTGGTTTTTGACTATGTGGCCATTGTTTTTTTATCTAGTAAAGAAAGAAATCCCACTTTTGTGCTGTCTCATTTTCCAACAAAGCATAAAGAAACAGCAGATGCTTTTCGCCAGGAAGAACTTATTTTTAGCAAAGATATGGAAGTCAAATTTTATGCGGGTCTTGAAGGGGACTCGTTATCTGAAAACGATGAGTTCTCTTTTGGACTTATCAATTCGATGATGAGGATCCGGTCTGAAAAAGATATTCCCATTAAGGAATTCAAAAACTTTTTACAATTAAGAGAAGAAACCATTGAAAATCCTGATGAGATTTGGAAAAAGGTGGATCACGAAGGTCACATTTTAGTTACCTTTATTAAGGAAAATCCAGATGCTGAAATGGGGGCTCCCTACTATATCGTGGTTACTTTGGAAGAGGAGAACTCAGAAGTTCACACCCTTCTTTTTTCCTTCCCCACGAATGATGAAAATCTAGTCGATAGGTACCGGCAGGGTGAAAATCTACATGCTGAAGAGGTTTTTCAAGAGTCATCTCACTAGGGTCTTATTCCGCTTTATAGATGATATTACAAAATTCATTCGCTTTTGTTTGAAAAGTTGAATTGGTCCAGCCTTGATTTATATAGCTCTTGAAGGGGTGCAGGTCTTTAAGTTTTTGATGGCGTGCGGAGCCATCTTTTTCAGCAGCATAGAGTTCTGGATTAGCATCAAAAACGGGTATGAGTGTGGCCAAGTCACTTAATTGTGTATTGTCTGATTGTTTAAAATATTTGGTAGATAAAACATCGTATTCAGCATCATAGTCTTCAAGTTCAATTACCAAGCGTACCTTTTTGAAGAACTGTTCTGGTGTGGAGGCTCCTACTTGTTGTGCTTCGTTTTGTAAATCGGCCCAATAAAGTACTTGTTTGTTTTCTGATAAGAGGGCGCCCGTCGAGATACTAAATATATGAAAATACATTCGTGATGAACCCCAAATTTGTGACCCGCTTGAATTCATCATCCATTTATGAAACTCAATATAATTTTGGCTTTGTGAAAAATAAGTGGGAATTTTAATAACCTTTAAATTAATTCTATTATTTGCGATGACTTCACCTGATGTATAGATAGAAGTGGCAACACCCACTTGATCATTTGATCCCTGATTGCATTTGGCTAGGGGCCTATTCACATTATTTTGGTTTGTATTGACAGTGCCAGTGTCCAGACGACTTGAGTTGTTTGAATCACTGTTAACTGACTTGGAGGCCCCACAGGCTGTCAGAAGTAGAGCCAGACCTAATAAGAAAAAAAGTTTAAATTTATTTGAATATGTTTTCATAGTTACCTCTTACAAGGGTATAGGAGCAATTCCATTGCCATATATCATTCTGGGGCAATTCTAACTTATTGAAATTATTAATTAAAATCTATATCATTATGAGAATTTTAAAAAAACTCAATCCCAACCTGTTTTGTTTGTCAATGTGACTAATAAAGGACGACAGATAATGTCGTCGTCCTAGGCGAATCTTTATTTAAGATAACTCAGAAGGCTCACTATTTCTCATTCCAATACACAATTCGTGGAGAGCCCTTACTTATCGCCGAATCAGAATCATTCTTTTTAGTAGTTCCAGCTGTTGCAGAAGGAGTTCCATCTTTTCTTTCTTCAGCTTTAGATGAATCCTTTGCGGCTTGAGGATTGTTCTTCTCGTCTTCTTTAGCTTGAATTTTACCGACGCGTTCGGCGACTTTTTTCAAATCCAAAGTGATCACTTCTATTTCTCTTTTTGAAGAGTTAAACTCGCCGATGGATTGAATTTTAAAGCTGGATAGAGTGTCGGTTACAATGGGAAACTCTTCTTTATTAATAGTTAAATGGGCGCCTTTTTGTTCAACAAAGGCAAAAAAATCATTTCCATCTTTAAAGGGCCCTTCTTGGGGGTCTTGACGGCGCTTGATAACGGCCTCAACGACTTCCTTAGTGATGGTGGGGTCAATGGACATCAACACTTCTTTGGTCGCTGTATTGGGGTTTATACCTCTATTCCCGTAAATAGTTACATGGGACTCTAGGGTTTGGAAAAAATCATCATTCATATCTGCGACCAATCTCAGTTCTTGAAGGGTACGAAAATTTCGATTCGGCGGAAAGTTATCAGTACCACGGTCACGATAGGGAGATTTTTTATCCCCTCCGTTAAGGCTTTCATTTTTAAGGCTCATCCAATCGGCTATATTATTAATGAGATGATCAAATTTATATCCAGAATAGCTTTTACCAAACTCTTCATTATTTGTAACTTTATTTTCAAAAAGTGTTATCAGCTGTTTTTTTGTTATTTCTCTAAGTGGTTCAGAGGGGGAAACTAAATTGCTAAGATCTATTTTGGATCCTTCATCCGTAATTGTTGTAATGAAATTGGCATCCAAAAGGGATTCTTTTGTTTTATCCTTCATCATATCTTTATCTACAGCATTTAATCCTTCTGGGAGAACTAAAGGCCACATTAAGGGAAACTGCCAAATCTGTTCGATCATCCCGTTTGCAGGAAGATTTTTTCCTAATTTTTGCTGAATGGATTGATAGATTTTAATACGGAGCAGAGAAATATCAATTCCACTTCTAGCAGCGTAGTAGGCCTTGATTCTATTTAAATGTTGGGCATTTACAATATATTCCACCTGGGTGTCATAGGTGACCTCCATAGCGATATAAGTCATTAAAGTGAGTGCTGTGATGGCAGTTAATAGGGCAATTCCTTTAGTGTTTTTAACTGATTTTTTAAGAAAGGGGAGTGCATCGAAAATATTTTTAGGCCATCGAGGCGTTTTGCTCTCCTCCAGGTAAGGGGTTAAAAAAATAAAGGTAAGAATTCTTTTAATTTTTTTCATTCGAATCAAAGTCTTCCTTGTTGTTTGGAAAGTGGATGGGAACCACGAGCTGCATGGAGTATTTTTTAGCTTTATTTTTTTGACTGTCATCGTTTTTCTGAGAAGTAATAGAGATCTCAACAGACCAAGGAAAATTTCCCTTGGTAGCCCCATCGCCCCCCTCATCAGATCTCCAGTCTTTGACCCAGTCTTGTTTTCCTTTTCCCATATATCTGAGATTAAATTCAGTAAGATTTTCAAGCAGCAGAATTTCAGATCCCCCTTTGGTCACATCTTTGTCCACCCAGGGGGAAGTTCGTCGGTAGAGGCACTTCGATTGGTTTTTTCCATCAATACTCGTGCAATCTTTTAACGTGTAACCAACCTCTACAAAATCGGCCTGAGCGGTGTTTTTGAGAATTCTTCCAGTGTTCATGGTGACAAAATGAATTTCATTTTCTCGACCAATAAATTGAGTGGTGGGATCTTGCCTTTTAGCTTCGCCTAAGGGAATTTCCTGTGTGTCCGTATCAAGAATGGGGTACCCATTGGCATCAAATTGGGGGACTTGGGTGGCTGATTGCTTTGCAGAATTCGTTTTATTTTTATTTTTTTTTACCAGAGCTTGAATTTCTTTTTCCCAATCACGAAAATGGTAAGCCAATTGAATGTCTTTTTCTAAAATTTTCATAGAATCTCTGAGTCGAGAAGTTTCATTGACCTGTTCTTGGATGATTTTTTTTTGCGATATGGCTTGCCTTATCGATTGGGCTGTTAACAAACTTAAAGTTGAAAGAATAGCTACGGAAATCAATACTTCAATCAGAGTAAAACCATAGGTCTTTGAATCGTGTTTCTTGTGACTCATGGCCCTCCTCCTGGAAGTGAAGGTAAAGGTAGTTGTTTGTCAAAGTCTACAAACATAACCGTTGCTGAGTATTCATATTCTTTGTTTTTAATTTTTCGTATGACACTGATTTTGACTTCTTTAATCGACTTAGATAGATGCTCGGAAAACTGTTTCATTAATCCCATCAGCATTTGATCGGCTCCACCTTCGCGACCAATAAGGATGGATGTTAAGTCGGGCATTTCAAATTTTTTCGAAGTCATTTTCCATGAGTATTCTGGAAAACCTTCAAATTCGTCTCCTTCTTCTTCAGCGATGGAATCAATGGGCTTTCCCCGGTACTTCATATCTATTTCTGCTATTTTCCTTTCGAGCAAAGCGGCGATCTCTACATTGCTTTGAGTTTTACGTAGTCTATTGTAGGAAGAACTCCAAGATTGAGAAAGAAGTAAAATACCTGCAGCCATAATCATCATAGCAATCAAAACTTCAAGTAAGGTAAATCCATTGGTTTTTTTTGTTGGGTCATTTGTCAAAACACTGAATTTTCTAAAGACACTCATGCTATTCTCACCTAAGTTTTACTGTTTGATAAAGTCTTTTAAGCTCTTGGCTTCTTCTGAAATATCCACAAACCCAGTCAGCGGGTTAAAGACCAAGGACCAAGTATTTTTATCATTACCTATTTGCAAGACGCTGGCCTCTACGTATCCATCAGCAGAGTAATAGATGGCACTTAATCCCGTGGTCACCGGTTCCATATTTAAGACCTCAAGGGATTTAAAGCTCACGCCCTTATTTAAACTTTTCTGTTTTTTAGTTAATTTCTTGTAAAGCGAAAAGGGAGGTTTCTTTTTGTTATCCGAATCTACGGCCTTTTCGTCTTCTGTTGGGAATGATTCCTTTGGATCTCGTAGTTCTATGGCATTTCCTTTTTCAACCCAGTATCTTGATTTATCCTCAGAGATTTCAATCATCAAGCGCATAGTGGATTGGGTGAGCCGAGCATGATTTCTGATTTCTCTAGATAAGACAGAAATTTCACGCAAGGTGGATTTCACATTATTTTCATTTTTACGAATGCGGTTAATCCCCAAAGTAATGACAGCAGCGAGGATACCAAGAACAATTAATATTTCAATGAGGGTAAAACCAGAAATAGAAGTAGAATCAGAATAAGAACTAGAATGAGTCTTAGTTCTTTGCAGGAGCCTCTTCTTCTTCAGCACCCCAAATAATGTCTTTATCAAAACCAGAACCACCTTCTTTTTTGTCTTTCCCTAAGGATTTTAACACAAACTCAGCTCCAGAATTATCATAAACATAGGGATTATTCCATGGATCTAATAATTTACCTTGGTAGTAAGGAGGGGGGCCCCAGCTTTTGCAGTCATCAGCTTTTTTCAAACCTTCTAAGTTGGCAGGGTACTTGGTGCAATCCAGATTGTACTGAGATAAGGCATTAGCAATTTGCCCCATTTGGATATTGGCTTCCTTTACCTTAGCTTTGTCCCTGGCTCCAGTAAATCTTCCTGCCAGTAACGCGAATATCGAGCCAAGAATGGCCAAGACAATCATGATTTCAACAAGAGTAAAACCTTTTTTTGATTTCAAATTTCTCATTTTAAACTCCTCATTTTAAGTTCTTCAATTTAAGTTCCTCATTTTGAAATTTCTTTCATTTCTTTCTACAGAGTGAAAATTATTAAACTTTATTGCCCGAGATTTGTCATCTCAAACATAGGGATAACAATAGATAATACAATAATCATGACAACTCCTCCCATAATGATGGTGATAACAGGAGTGATAAGGGCCGTCATGCCCTCAATTTTATTTTGGACAGTGAAGTCATAAGCATCAGAAACTTGAGTGAGCATGTTTTCAAGATCTCCCGTTTTTTCACCGATGCGAACCATATGAATCACGATGGGTGGAAATTGTCCTGATTTCCCTAAGGGACCAGCGATGCTTTCTCCTTCGGAAATATTATTGCGAGCTTCATCAATGGCACTGGCAATGACTGAATTATTCACAACATTGCGAACGATATCTAAGGCAAAGAGCATGGGAACTCCACCTGTAAGCAAGGTAGCCAAGGTTCGAGTGAAACGACTAACAGCAACGATTCGGATAATAGGTCCAAAAACAGGCATTCTTAGAGAGAGGGCGTCCCATTGTGGTTTTCCTGTAGGTGAATTTTTCCAGTTGATAAAAAGTAAAAAAGTCCCAACTAAAAATCCAATAATAAGGTACCAATAGTTAGACATGAATGTCGAAATATCGATGATGACTTGAGTGTACCAAGGAAGCTGAAGTTCCGGTGCTGACTCAAAAATGGTAACCATTTTTGGTATTACAAAAGTAAAAAGTCCCATCATAATGATAAAAACAACAACAAGCATGATAATGGGATAGGTCATGGCGCTGGTCACTTTTTGTCGGAGTTTGGCTGAGGATTCCGTAAATTCTGCGAGTCTCATTAAGATGACATCCAAACTTCCAGACATTTCTCCGGCCTCGCACAAAGAAATAAAAATATTATCAAATATATGTGGGTACTTGGCTAAGGATTTGTAAAAAGAACTTCCTTCGTTAACCATATTTTTTGCGTCAGCTAGGGCCATGGCGAGGATCTGGTTTTCCACTTGTTCGCTGACAGCGGCGAGGGCATCGACTAAGGGAATTTGTGATTTAATGAGCACCGCTAATTGCCTTGTCATTAAGGCCAAATCCTTAATAGGCACACCTTTTTGAAATAAGGGTGAGGCATTTTTTTTGGAAGAAGCTTTGATTTTATTCTTTATATCGGTGACAAAAACACCCTCTTTTTTAAGCTTAGAGCGGGCCATTTTTATGTTTTCAGAATCAATCACGCCTGATTTATTTTTTCCAGTTTGGGTGAGGCCTTTGTATTCAAATAGTGGCATTTCAAAATGGTAATATTATCTCATTGAAATGTAAAGACTTGGTCGTTTAAAGACCAAAGCCAAAGCCCACCTTTAGACTTATCACGCTGGCGCTGACGGTGGAGGACGATGGGAACAAAGAGTACTCAAATGAAATGGGAATCAATTGATTTGCGCTCATGCCTACATCCACACCAAAGGATAAAGTTAAAACCTGATTAGAGGTGATGAGGCCTGTATCTAAAACCGTTGATGATTTAGACATCGCCATTAGATAGCCCATCCCAGCTCCCACCCAGGTTTTATTGTTACCTTTGGTTAGTAGGTACTTACCAATTCCATAGAAAGAGAGGTAGGAGATACTCACATTGCACTCAGTAGTAGCGCCCTTTTCACACACGGCAGTATCCATTTTCTTTTTTGCAGAGAACTGTTCTAAACCTGAAGCCGCTCTGAGCTGCAGGTCTTTATTAAAGCTATAATCATAATAGCCAAGAACTCCAAAACCTGACCCTGACATAGCTGCCGATTGATTAGTCCCAGAATATGAAAATTTCGCATTCATGCTGTTCATCATGTAGGATCCTAGAACTCCCCACGAGTTTCTTGTTTTGCTTATTTTTGTTGTTGATTCAGTCATTGTTGTTTCGCCGACACTGGCCAAAGCTCTTTCAGAGAGCTTCATCCCCACCTTAATCTCTTGAACCTTGCCCTTGATTATTTTTGCCTTGGCCTGTTTTGAATTGACCGCTGAGATTTTGATCTGAGCTTTTTTCTTGCCCTGGCCATCAACAATGTAAAACTCTTGATCATTTTCGAGGGTTTTTCCTTCTAGATTTAAAAGAACTTCTGTCTTGCCAATTTTCACAACAGACTGAGAAAGGGAAACCACAGGTAAAAAAAATATAATTAAATTTAAAAATGACTTCATATACTCTATTATCGACGAGTCATAAAATTACTCAAGGCCAGGTATTAAATTATTAAGAATTTTCTCCTTATTGTGTACATATTCTGACTTTGATAGGGCTGGTGTAAGACAATAGTCAGAGGAGGCTGAATCTTCACTAACGAGAACAAGGTGATCAGGATAATCTTTGAGTTCTATGGCTTTAACAGTGAGGGTGTCTGAGGTCGTTTTCACAGAGGTTTCGTCAAAAATGACAGGGTCTTCTATTGGATTTTGCGAGTAGCAGGTTAACTCTTCCATGACGGGAACTCTTTGTGGTGTCTCTGTTTCAAATTTTTTTCGGCCTTCTGACTTGTAAACAGAGCAGCTCGCACACAGAGAAAATAAACCCATGATTAAAAGAAAACGATTAGTGTGCTTCATTCTCAATCACACTAATCGAAGAATTTAAAGTTGTTAAGTAATTGCTAAATAATTGCTAAATATAAATGCGAACTAGCGTCATAAAAAGATTCATTTAAAATTAAAATGGAATTTCATCATTTGCATCAAATTTAGGTTCTGGGCCAAAATCTTGAGCTTCAAAACCTTCATTTTGTGATGAGCTTGTTGTTGTTGCATTTTCAGAAGTGCTACCAAGGAATTGAACATTTTGAGCAACGACTTCTGTGGAGTATTTCTTTTGACCTTGTTGATCTTCCCATTGTCGAGTTTGAAGTTTTCCTTCAACGTAAACCTGACGGCCTTTGCTTAAGTATTTGGCGCAATTTTCTGCTTGTTTGCCCCAAACAACCACACGGTGCCATTCAGTGCGTTCTTGTTTTTGTCCATCCTTTACCCATGACTCACTGGTAGCCACACTAAAAGTGGTGACCATATTACCTGGGGATAAAGTTTTTAGCTCAGGGTTATTGCCTAAACGTCCAACAATGATAACTTTATTAATTCCTGCCATTTTTTCTCCTTAATAGTGTCACTTAGGTGACTTGGTTAAATAGGATTAGTGAATGTCTTTGAATCTTGCAAGTTCAAAACCTAAGGAAGAAAAACTATTATCCACAGGAGCACAATAATTAAGCTGAAATCGGACTAATGCGATGGATTATTTGTAAGCATCAAATCTAGGAATAGTGTAGGGACCAGCACCAGATATTTTGGTTTTAAACTGAAACCCACCAGAAATAGGTCTAAAAAAGGGCCCGGCATTAAAAACAGAAAGAGTGAGGTAAATTTTATCATAAAAAGATTTTTTCATTTTTAGATCTAAATTGATGTCATATTTATTTACCATAGGGAATGCATTGTTTCTGCCTATAGAGGTAAAATTAACATTTCCATTTAAAGTTCCTAAGACCTCGTCACTGTCTTTACCTATTTTCATTTCACTTATAAGAAGCTTATTGTCAGAAAATCGGCCCTTTATGATCACTTCCGAAAGTTTAATTCCAGGTATATCAATGGGAATTCCGCCAGGTTGCTCCATAGTTGTTTGCGCTAACTCAAAATTTTTAATATTGAGAAGTAATTCCTGAATTTCTGGAGGTTCTTGAATTTCTAAATTAGCAATGATTTTGGAAGATAAATCTAACCTGCCAGAGAAGTTTACGGGAAGAAACAAAAATCTTTTTAATTCCTTGAGGTCCATTCTTGCCGCCTCAACGGAAATTAGATGTCGTTCTATTTTTTTCTCAGATGAGTTGTCTTCTTTGTGCTTCGTAATTTCAATTTCAACGTCTCCCTTTAATAAACCTTTAAGCTTCATTCTTCCCTGGGGTTTTTTGTACAAAATAGATGAAAAACTAGGCAAGGCCAAAAGTTCGGTGATAGTTTGAGGAGAGGTGTGGGGAGTTTCAAAATAGATATTTCCAAGCTGAATTCCAAAATCAGAGAAGAGATTCAATTTTAGAGTCTCAAACTCAACGTGAAATTGATTTTGCGTTAATTTCGAAATATTTTGAGAGGCTAAATCACTGAGCTCATTAAGTGGAAAAAGAAAAAAAATAAATAAAATGGACAAAAAAAGAACAAAAAATATCTTTCCAATATTTCGAAAAAAAGCTCTGAGAAGATTTCGAATTAAACCAATAAATAGTTGCATTATTCAGCTTCCTCTTTGTTGGTTTGATTGTTGGTCTTGTTTTTTTTGATGGGTTCTGGTTCTGGCAAGGGTTGAATATATTTAGGAATATTCAGAGCTATAAGTTTAAAGGTTCCATCTTGATATCGACTATCTTCTTTATTCATGGTGATGAGCAAATCTTTTAATTTTAAGGCAGGATGTATCGATTGCAGTTTAGACCCAATATTTGTTATTTGTCTTACATTGACTTTGCTGAGGCTCAGTTCTAAACCGTACTGAATTTTATTCAGAGGAATAAGCGAAGAAGAGCCTGAAGTGATATTTAAATATTTTATTTGTTCAGGTAAAAAATTCATTTCTTTTAAATAACCTTGAATAAGAGATTTCATGTTTTCTGATGTTTGGGGAACAGGAAAGTCAGATAAGTTATTTACTTCTCGGTGTGATTTTATCAAGTTTTTAGTCAGTAATCTTTTGGATTCAAACTGTTCAGTATTCTCATTAGATAACAAATAGTGATCAAGAGGAAAATAGAGGACAACAAAGAGGAAAAAGACAGAGAGGCCGGTAAGGCTCAGCTTTTGTTGTAAAGGGTTCAGATTTTGATAACGTTCTTGCATGGATTGAAACAAGGAAGATTCTGTAATTTTTTCCTTTAGACTGTTCCCAGCTGATTTTAAATTTTCAACAACTTCTTCAAATGCCATGGGATTTATCTTTCCTTTGTTATACCTCTGTCAATATTAAAAATAAAATTAAAGGTCACTCTGTTTTGTATTGGAGGCAGAGTTGAATTTAAAGATTGGATCTTTTCATCAGTAGAAAGGACTTTTAGATATTCCTTTATCAGCGACTGTTCTACTGGAGAATTCACATATCCTTCAAGTGTCACCGCTTGATCGTTGACTTCAAATTTTTTAACATCTAATTTTATTTGAGTTTTAGTTGGTAAATTATCAGAAATTTTTTTTAAGACTTCCAAAGCAGAGTTCATCTGGTAAAAAGTTTCAGAAGATTTTAAATCTGAAATAGTTTTTTTATTGTCATTCAGGTATTTTTCAATATTTTTTTTTGTCGCATTTTTTGCTGAGACGCCCATGGTTTTTTTTGCTATTGTCTTTAAATTTTTTTGTGCCTGAACGGCGAGGGCTTCAGAAAAATCAATTCTTAAAAATGACCAAACATAAAAGACGACGATAAGGGCAATGCTGAGTTTAATGGTGGGCCCCCAAGAGGACCAGAAAATTTTTACCCGATGATCTTCTTTGGCAAATTCTTTCTTAAGGAAATTAATTGGTGGATTTCTTGGTTTCTTTAGACCTTCGATCGCAAGTCCAATGGCTATTCCAAGACAAGCTTCATTTTGGTCATTTTTTTCAAAATAGACTTGGGAAAAATGATCAAGCGTTCTTAGTTTGTTACAAGGCATTTCTAACAATTGAGTGATATAGGGACCAATGCCTTTAATGAGACTCATTCCCCCGGTGATTTCAATTCTGGAGACCTCCGCATTAAGCTCAGACTTGGTATCTAAAATAGAAATCTGTACATCTTGAATCAGATTTTTTACCGCTTTTGATATGATCTCTGAAAAAGTTTTAGCTTCGGCAGAGATGACTTCTTTTTTAGTTAAGATAAAACCCTTTAACTCAAGTTCTTTGTGGGCTTCCGATAGGGGAAGATTAAATTTTTTGGCAATTTCCTCGCCGACGAGCTTTCCACCCCAGAGAATGGTACGAACTGCGACTAATTTATTTTCGTGATAAAAGGTCAATAGGGTTTGAGAGTGTCCAATGTTTAAAACAAGGTCCAATTTTTTATTTGTGTATTTCGTTTGTTCATCGTTAAATGGTTCCGGAATCGGCGATCCAGGACCAGAAATTTTAGACGATAGCGGAATAATTGGCTGGTCCCATTTTTCAAGTAAGTTAGAGTAGGCACTCCCTTCGCAGGAAAGAATATCTATATTGATACCACATTCTTTTAAAAGTTGGATGCATTTTTCAACGGCCTCTTTTTTAACGATAAAGGCTAGGATTTCTGCAGAGGGAGGAACTATTTTATTGATCTTAAAATCAAAAATCGCATTATCAATATTAAATGGGATTTCTTCTTCCAAATCTAAGGGCAAGGTTTTTGCAATTTTATTTCGATCTGAAAAAGGAAAAACTTTCGTTCGGATGGCTACCTTGTCTTGGCGTAAGCCTAAAATATATTTTGTATTTAGAGGGTCATACTTTAAGGTGAGGCCCCTTAAAAACTCAATAATTTCAAAATGAATATCACTGTTTGGCTTTAGTGAAAACGGATGGGTGTAAAATTGGACAAGCTGAAATCCTTTGGCTGTTGAATTGATTTCAACAACTTTGATTGAATAGCTGCCAATATCAATTCCAATACTTTTCATGAATAAGAACTCCCAATAAGGAGATATTATAGTTTTTAAATTACAGAAGGTAGTTGAAATCTATCGCAGAAATAAGTCCTAGACTAAAAGTCGTCACAGGTATAGGCTGCAGCCTTAATTTTGCCCTTAAGGTCTGGGGTGACGCCGTTAAAGTTTTCACATCTAGGATTTGCATTATCGTAGTAAATAGAGATTTTATAGTTCTTATGAATCCAGTTTAGTAAGATCAATTCAAAATCTTTAGTATACTCGCCTTCGATTTTTTCCCAAAAACAACTATTTAAAGGAATGGCCTGACCTGGAACATAGGGGTTTTTAAGGGAACTCAGAACGGTTTCTTGCAGTTCTCCACGAAATGAATTTGCGTTAATATAAGTTGAAGTTTCTTTGCAATTTGAGGTCGATGAATTGTACAAGCAGTTGATATATCCCTCAGACTGCAAAGGAAGGTAGGCATTTAAATTAAAGCTTCCCGTTGTGGTTTGAAAGCAAAATAGCGATTTAGCCTCAAAGGTGGAGATACCAAAATAGGTTTCAAAATCATTGGAATAAGGAGGCTGGTACCACAATCCACCAAATAGTTTTTGGTATATTTCAGAATTATTATCTTCTAAACTCGTCAAAAGTTGAGTCTGTGTAGTTGTTTCGGAGGTGTCGGGATATCTTTCGGGAGTTCCTTGGCTTAAAAGTTTGATTATAGTTTCCTTGGGGGCTCCGATTTTGTTTAGGGGGTCGGACGTGTTTTTAATTTGGCAGGCTTGTGACATGATATTTAATAAACGGAGTGCCTTTTTAGATAAATTTGGAACTGGCTCTTTGGTTTTTATTTTACAGTTGAGACAAGAAAGAGGAGAAACTCCTTCAGGAGAACAGGCACCATTGGAATAAGTTAATTTATGATTATCATCAGAAGGTGGATTTGGATTGGGGTCCTTAAGAGGATTATTGCTGCCATCTGGAGATTTGGAATCTGGATTGGCATTTGTATTTGGAGTTTCATTAGGTTCATTATTTTTTGATTGAAAACGATAGGACCCAGAGCAAGAAACTAAAAAAACAGATATTAAAGAAAGAAAAAATAAAAATTTCATACCGACCCCTTCAATTGTATCAAAGGCCCTATCGACGGAAAGTCTAAATAAAATAACTGGTTGTACGACTAGAAAAGAGTGAGAGCTTGTTGCTTGTCGGGCCCTTAGCTAGGCTTTATTTATTTCTATCCTCGAAAATTGCTTTTTTAAAGGAAGTGGCAACTTCGTAAGGTTTCAGGGATTTATCTTTTTCTGAATAGCTATATAAACCATATTTTTCTTGATATCCAGAAGACCATTCAAAATTATCAACCAAACTCCAATAAAAATATCCAATGAGATTTACTTCTGTTCTCATTTTATTGACTATTTTAATGTGAGAAGCAAAATAGTCGTTTTTAATTTTTCCAATTCCATCAGGCCATCCATTTTCAGTAAGTAACAACGGTTTATGGTATTTCGAGGCAAGGGAACGAATGATATTTTCAAGTCCGTTGGGGTCGATAACTCTTGGATTGTTAAACGGTGAGGCATTTAAACTGTAATAATAATTAAATCCCAAAATATCTATATGATCTTGGATAAGATCCAAGTGTTTAAAATTAAATTCATTTCCTAATTTATAGAAATAACCAAAAATATCCCACCAAGTTTTTTTCCAATGAATCATATTTTGAATAGAAATTACTTTTATCTTTGGAGCAAGCTCCTTAATTATTTTCGAGGAAACAATAAATGCGTTGGCAGCTTCGTCTATGTAGGTTCGATAAAGAGAAAGAGAGTGCTTTTCTCCTGGAGGAAAAATTCCCAGAAAAAAACCTGCTAGACCTTGAGCATTGGGCTCATTTTGTGGAGCTATGTATTCGACATCATCCATAAACGCATTTACAATTAATCTTACAAACTTGGGCCATCTTTCTTTAATTTTAGGATTCATCCAGCCAAAGCTATTTGAATTATCGATGGGGTAGCCCCAGCTGGGGAAGGTCCAATGCCACAAACAAATAATGGGAGTGATGTGGTTTTTTTTTAGTTCAGTCACTATTTTTTTGTAATGTTCGAGAGCTTTTTTATTGTAAACTCCAGGTGAAGGCTCGATTCGAGCCCATTCAATTCCAAATCGATAATGACTCACTCCTAGCTCTTTGATTTTTTCAATATCTCGTTGGTATTCTGTATAGCTAAACACCCCATTTTTTTTAGGGTACTTTAGTTTTCCTAAATCATAAAAAACATCCCAATCTGTTTTAAAATAAAATTCATTGTCGCTTTCAAGAGCCACATCTTCTGTTTGATACGGAGAAGTCGAGACTCCCCACCAGAAAGTTTCTGTAGCCGCACTTTTTGAGCTAAAACTCATAATTAAACCGATAAATAGAATCAATTGAAAAAATTTTAAATTATAATAATACAACCTACTGAATTGATCTGAATTTTTGAATGGAACTATAAACACCAGATAGAAAATTTTCTCCATAACTTGAGCCATAAAACGAATTGCAAGATTCATATCCACCCCTTTGAAATTCTTTTTGGGTTAGAATATAACCATAATATGAGTTTGCCAAGGTGAAGAGAATTGGGTTGCTTAAATTATTTTCGAGGCTCTTGCTTTCAATTAATTTTCCAATTTCAGTAATGGGTTCTCCTGGAATTAAGTAAAAATGTAAGTTGTTCCATTTCATTATAGATAGTTCCATGGGTTTGTTAAGGTCTGGAGGCATGGAAACATTAAAAAATAGTTTTGAAATCCATTGAAATTTTTTCGGTAAGACAAATTCAAGACAGTGTGAAAGATTCACATTTGCCTTTGGTAAATCTATTTTGAAAGTTTGATGAGATATAGTTTTTAGCTCTGAACTATCTGTTTGGTTCCACTTGGAAATTACCTGTCCAACAATATTCTCGACGAGAGTTTCCATTAAGACAAAATCGCCGGCGGAATCTAATTCAAAATATTTATATTTATCTAGTTTAGGCCCGATATCCCCAGCCGCACCGGAGATAAACATAAAGGGGTGTTGAAATGATTTTTGGAGTTTAACTTCTAATAAATTAGGTAAATCACCACTTAAGTATAAATTTTTAGGACCTAAAACTGTTCCATGTATTGGAAAATTAAATAAAGATACAATTTTTTTATTATCATTATCCAAAAACGTAATGAGATTTGCTTTAGGATTAAGAAACAAGCTCCTTCTTCTATTATATGTAACATCATCAATAGCAATTTGTTGAAAACTCATTTTTGCTTTCTTAAGATTGGATATAGCTTGAGTGGAGCTATCAATAATGGAATTTAAAAATAAATCAAATATTTGATTGTTAAATTTATCTATAGCTAAGTGTTGCCATAGCTCAAATTTAGAAAAACCTCCAGGACCCGAATGTGTATGAGTAGCGATTAAATATAAATTAATTTTTTCCTTAAATTTGCTTTGAATGAGAGTTTCTGCCTGTTTTCTCATTTCGGGGTCAATGGCAATCACATCTATAGTGGCTATCAAGATAATTTGGGAATGATTTTTTAAGGCTATAACTTTGGTTCTTGGTAAGTTTGAAAATCCAACAGATGATTTAAAATAAGACGCATAGGGACTATCAAAATTTCTAAAGACTCTCCTGGGTAAATATCCAGCCAAGGAGGTCCCTTCCGGAATCAAAATTTTCTCTTCTGAAAAACCAACCTCAGATTGAGTATGAGAGTTTAACGAATACAATCCTAAAAAAAAGAACAAAACAATGGATAAGTACTTTCTTTGATGATTCATTTTAAAATGATCACATAAAAAAAAAACTTGTCACTAAAAAAATAGAGTTTTAAATCTAAAAATTGAGTCTAGTTTGGTAAAGTAAACAAACTAGACTATCTTAAAAATTCTTCGAGTGGTTTCCAATAGGCTTTGGTCTGTATTCCTATTTTGCCATCTTATAGAATGTA
Organism: Deltaproteobacteria bacterium; assembly: GCA_017302835.1. Classification (NCBI taxonomy): domain Bacteria; kingdom Pseudomonadati; phylum Myxococcota; class Myxococcia; species Deltaproteobacteria bacterium. The sequence continues at coordinate 57,317 of JAFLCC010000006.1, forward strand.
CCGCAGCTTCTTGCATTAGAAGTTGTTGTTGATAGTTTTAATTGAGGTTGTAAATCCCTTACATTGATTTTAAATTCCCGTTCAAACTGTTTCTTTAATTCATCAGACCTGAGCACTCCGCTAATTGATTTTGAATTATTACCTAGGTCTTTTAGCCAAGACTGTCTTATATAAAGATCTAACAATTCCATTCTTCCGCTTCTGTTTAGAGCGTCAATAATCTCAAATGGAATCGGTCTATTAATTTGTGCAGTTAAGGTAGCGCCTTGTCCCGTTTGAATTATATCTTTAAAAAATCCAGAAATTGAACTTTTGTTTAACAACTTAGGTGATTTGGTATAGGACACGGGAACAATATTAACTTGATATCCCTCAGCCATTAGCTTTTTTATCAGCTCATTTGAAAATTTCGGATTAATGGTTCTCGTCTCTCGGAATCCTTTAGAGGCGCTTCCTTCTGGATAAATGACAACATTTCTTACGAAACCTTTTTTGAGTTCATTAACAACATTGTCTATTGGGGTGCTTGATTCTTGTCCCAAATTAATTATGTTTCCGTTCTCTAACACTTTTCTAGAAACAAATTTATTCAACGAGCTTTGCTCAGCACCAAGGACTAATAAATGATTAGGCAAATTTAAAGAGCTTAACAGCATGGCGTCATGGATTGGGTGGCTTTGATTAGGTGTGAAGATATTAATGACCTTAGCATTTTTTTGGACGCTTTCAGCTACCACATCTAATATGTGTTTATTTCTTAAATCGATTTTAAACTTAAACACTTTAGCAAATTTTTGAAAAAGGCTCTCAGAAGAAGCAAGTAATGAGTTTTTTGAATTTTTGTCGGTTTCCGAAGGGAAAATTATTTTAAAAAGCACCTTCAATGCCTCAGGGGAGAGCTTTATCATTGAATTCAAGAAGCCTAAAAATCTTTTAGATTTTGCAAATATCCTCTTAAGATAAATATGGTTATTTGCCGCTGTGCTAGTTTCTTCTTGATAAGAAGAAATGAAATACTTTGCAGTTCTAAAATAGTTTTTATAGAAGTCACTAGCTAGCATATTTTCATCGAAGGATCTATCCTTGCTGAATAATTTATAAAAACTCTCAAATTGTCCTTCCAGTGTTTCATAGGTCTCATAAATGGATGCACTCTTATTTTTTGGAAGTCTTAGCTTAAAATCGTTGAGTAGGACTCGAATTGTTGATTGGGTTGCGATAACAAGGTAAGTCATTTCCTGTCTGGTAAAATTATCAATTGAGGCTTGGTACTCAGTTTGTAAATTTTCCCAGGTTTTAAATCCTTTATATAAGGCCAAAGCGTTTTCTCGATGTGCAAGATCGGGAAAGGTTTCATTAGTTATGTTATTATTGATAACATGAGACAATTCGTCAGCTGTGTATTCCTTAGAAACTATTTGCAATTTATCTTCAAACTCATTTAGTTGATATCCTAACTTATCAGTTTCTTCTTTAAGAGAATCTAATTTTTGCTCCAGCTTGCCAAAATAGTCAGTTGTTTGATTCAAAAACGCTTGATCTCTTTTCATATTCTCAGCATCTCTTGCTTTTGAAACCTCATTGAGAATATCAAGATAAGCTTTAGGATCAGAAGTTCCAACATCGATTCTCTTTCCCACTTCTTGTTCTAATTTGGATGTATAATCCGAATCAAAAATAGACGAGATCAAACCTCTAAGTTTTAAAGGGGAAATAGGAAAACCTGCGGATTTCATTTCACTTTTAGAACTTCGGGCACGAGAATATAATATAACTTCAGAAGTATGTTGCTTACTTTCTTCGAAATAATCCTTGTACTCAGTAAAAACATCTAATGGAATAGCTACTGGAAAACTAGAAATGTCATTATAGCCAGCTTTTTCAAGAGCTTCTTTTATCAAAGTTGCAGAGTTAAACTTTAAAGTACTGTACTCAACTTCACCCTTTTCAAATTTCTGATTTACATTTGAAAAATAGCTCAGCATCGATTGTTGTTGTTCCGGGGTAATTCCATTGATTCTGATTGAGAGATTGTCTACAGCATAGGAAGAACCGATACCATCAGTATGAATTAAACCCCTTTTCTTTGCATCGACTCCATAAAGATAATCATTAAGAGATATTGAATGAACGATCTCCTTGTCTATTCCTTTCTTTGCGTTTTTATTAAGAATAAACACCTTTTCACCTATTCTGAGTGCTAGCTGTCCGAAAGGGTTACTATTATCAGAAAACCTTTTGCCGTCTTTTGATTTCCCATAGCTTAAGAAAAGCTCAACATCGGCTGGAGAATCTTTTGACAGCCGAGCCAGAGTGTCTGCAGACCCTTTGACATTAGTACCACCTTCGATACCAAAATCTTTTGGAAAATAATTAGACATCACAGGAGTGCCAAGAGCAAAGCTCGTAATTGCCTTTAAATTAAAAGCCGCCCTAAATTCTTTCTGTTTATCCAATAAGGATTGTTGTAAATTCGGATCATAAAGAAGCGCATGAACATCGGTACCAATTTCACTTTGCTCTTTCCTAACGATGGCTAAGCCGATCTTTTCAAATAACTCTGCGTTTTTTCTTTCATGTCCTCCGTAGACATCTAATAAGACAATAGGTTTATTAATTGCAAAACCTTCAGTTGGAGACAAACCGCCGCTCTTGGTAATGTACACATCAGATGATTTAATCATATTCATCATGACATCATTCTCTACGAATCCATCAACAATTCGAAGATCCATGTTTTTAGGGAGAGATGGTTTAAGAGCCGTTAAATCAACAAAGTGTTGTTTGTTTTTTGAACAATAAACGACCATTTGAATAGGCTCTTTAATTTTCTCAGAAATGCTTTTGACAATAGTTGGGAAGTCACCAACACCTTCACCACCGCTAGCAAGAACAATTGTTTTGATTTCAGGATTCAAGTTCTGAGACCTTAGGAATTCAATTCGATCAACAGGCTCAAAGGCCATTGGATTTATGGGTAGGCCTGTTGTGGTCACTTTTGAATTGTCGACACCTCTATCCGCCCATCGCTCTGTTAGAGCCTCGAGTCCAAGAAAGGTATGTTCTATTTCTCTCGAAATTCGAGGGAAGTAACCTTCAAAATAATCAGTATGAAGCCAACCAATGGGAGTTTCTTGTAACTGTCCTTGTTGTCTGAGTTTAATTAAGGTTTCAGCTGACCCGTAATGAGTAGCAATAATATGGGTCGGTTTTTTTGACTGTAAGTATGAAAGCACATCCTTTTCAGAATATCCGTTTTTTATGTGTTCAAGAAACTTGTGATCCTTATTTGTTCTATCCATCCGATCTAAAAACATTTTATTGAATCGGTCTGGCATCTTTTTAACCACAAACCAGAACAATTTTTCGTCTAATATATTTCTCCAATTGGGCATAAAGTCTCTAATATTTTTTAACTCGACAATGGCATTTGGATCTTCAGCCTTTATATTTTTTTCAATGGCTTTTGCTGCACTAATGTGTCCCATACCAATTGACGAATAAAAGATGACAATATTTTTTTGTTCTGAAAACGCCAAAGAATTCGAGAATAGGAATAGAATAAACAGTAGGTTTTTAAATGATTTCATAATGACCTCATTGGTGTGGATACCGTTGCAAAGTTGTTGGGATTAATTTCCCATGAATTCCAACTGACGGATTCTTCGTATAGAATATAAAGTAAAGTTTTACGTTTTTCACCTGTAGAGATTTGAACATTTAAGCAATAAACGTCACTTGCTGAAAAGCTCTCGTGTTTTCAGTGATTTAATTTTGATTTTTTCGAAGAAAATATTTTTTTTCTCTGTTTTTTTGCTTTATGTACTTGTTGGGTTTACTTACCTTGATAAAATCTTAATAGATCGACTTTTTCCACCTTCTTTCCACAATAGTCTTGTCAAGGATCCAAATGGGATTACAACGCCATTCTTGTTATAGCCAAGCATGATCCTCATGCCACAACCTTGGAAAATAAAAATTAAATCGCTGAAAACACGAGAGCTTTTCAGCAAGTGACGTTTATTGCTTAAATGTTCAAATCTCTACAGGTGAAAAACGTAAAACTTTACTTTATATTCTATACGAAGAATCCGTCAGTTGGAATTCATGGGAAATTAATCCCAACAATTTTGCAGCGGTATTAATTCATGGGAAAATTAGCCCAACAACTTTGCATCGGTATCATTTAATGATTGGAAAGTTTTTATGAATAATTTTAGTTTTATTGGACTGTTTGAAAAAATGGCCAAATTTATTTTATGTATCTTAAGTCAACTGGTGTTAGTTGATAAAATCATTTTATTTGCGCTAATCACTTCAAACTCAATTGCTTTACTGGCTGAAACAAAGTTAGTACCAAAAAAGATTGTCATTCTTTATAGTTCTTTTGGGTCAGGAAATTTAAATGCTGCAAATTTGATAGAAGTGTCAATTAAAGAAAAAGATCCAACTGTCATCACTATTAAGAAAGACATACTTGAGTTTTCAAAACAAAAGGCAAAAAATCAATTTTTGTCTAATTTACTTGGTAGTCGTTTTGCTTTTGATAAATTGATGGAGGAAGGTAGACAATTAAATGATTTTGCCTTGATGCCTTCCTCTCTTGACAAACAAGCATTTAGAAATTGGATTAATCTAGAGGGGCCAACTTCCATAGTTGCAACTCATTTCGGAGGTGCAGAACTACTTTCCTCGTTAAGAGCAGAGGGCTTATTAAAGACAACTTCAATTTCATGGTTACATACAGATTATTTTACAGGTTACCTTCCTAGAGTTGCAAGTAGTCTGGATAGAACTTTTGTAGGATCAAATTTTTTAAGGCAATCTTTTACATCCTCCGGGGCAGACAATAGCAAAATATTTACTTCTGGAATTCCTTTAAATTCAGAGGCATTTTTAGATTTTGATAAAAATAAATTTTTAGTTTCGGAAGGTTTAAACACCAATCTTAGAACAATTCTTATCTCAACTAATCAATCTGGAGAAGGTGAATTTTCAAAAATAATCAAGTCAATTTACGAACAGTTTTCTGACTCCATACAGATTGTTGCCGTTTGTGGAAGTAGTCAAAAAAATCTGAAGGATTTATTAGAACTAAAATCAAAATTTGGTGACAAACTTAATCTTAAAATACTAGGACTTATTCCGAATTCAGAACTGATGAAGTATATAAAATCATCTGACTATTATATAACTAAAAGTGGTGGATTTTCTGCTAGCGAAGCTTTCATCATGGGTAAACCAACTATTCTACTAAATCATAATGCTGGTTATGAAAATGAAAATGCTTCGAATTTTGAAAAAGAAAAATTAGCGATAGTAAATAACAGTATTGATGATATTGGAGTTCAATTAAAAGAACTTTCTGATAATAATGAACTCTTAGAAGAAATGAGATTGGCGCAAACTGCATTTAGAAATTCCTATAATATTGATCAAATATCTGAATTCGCTTTGAAACCCAAAAAAAACAATCACTTGGATAGACTTTTTGTGTTAGGCATTGAGGGTGGAGTTAAGGCTGAAGGAACTGTTGAGATGATTTCTAAATTAGATAAAATCAGTCCTTCAGATGTTGAAATAGTGTTAAGTTATCCTCAATCATTTAGAGGAAAATATATTGATGGGCCAGGGTCTAACCCATTTGGGCATTTAGCAGTTAGAGTGGAAGATAAACTTTATACTGCAAATCATATAGCCCGACCAGAAACAGAATCAGAATTAATGTACACCACTTCTCTTGATAATTATTTATATGGAATTGATCGAGAAAACATCAATGGTGAGCATACTTCTTCCTTTGGATTGTCCTATGGACGAGATAGTATTTCATTGCGAGTTTCTGGTTTACCTCAAGAAAAAGTTCAGGCTATGCACAAGGAAGCTCAAAAAATTAATCAAGATTATTTAGCCGGTAAAGTGAGTTGGATTGATAAAAAAAGTAATTGTGCAAATTTTGTAGCTCAAATTCTTATAGCAGGAGGTTTAAGCCCTAAGGATCTAGAAAAGTCACTAGGAAAAAGGATTGCCATGCCTCTCGATGTATTTGATGCCTATCTTCAGAGCATTCAATCTGATACCTCATTAAGATCTGAGCTTGTTTCTTATACTCGTGTTGCAAACTCCCAAAATATGTATAAAACGGCTCGATTTCCTCTCTCAATTTATAAGATTAAAAGATCCTTAGTGAATTATTTTTCAAAGGGAACTGATGAAATTGAAAAAAGAGTTTCTAAAAGAGTCACTTTTTATCCAGGTAGTATCAATGCTCATCTAGAAGATTTAAATTCTGAACTTAGTTATTTTAAAAGGGAAGGAAGCTCGAGTTCAGTCCTCGATTTAAATGAATTAGCAAGCATTGAAATGGATTTGGAAAAATCTTATGAAAAATTGAAGTCTCAAAATTTAAACTATGTTCACCTTGAAAAAATTCTCATGGAAGACTTGGCCAAACTAAATGACGAAACTAAATTAGCCATTTTTTCAGGAAAGCTAGGAAGTATGCCTGATAGCATTGAAAAAGCTAAAGCCAATATCTTGTTGAAAAAAATTAAAGAATTAGATTCTATTCAACAAACTTATCAAAATGAATATGATAATTTAGTAAAGTCAGAATTGGATTATTTTTTAAGGGAAATATACATAACCGTCGAAGATTATCATTTAAGAATGGTCAAAGGAAGAAGTGATAAAACGGCTTCCCGATTGAACGCTAAGTTCAAAGAAATCAAAGAAGACTATGTAAAATATCTAGGTTTTAGAAAAAATTATGGAGGTCCAAAGGATGGGCCAACGAGAACATCAGTTACCAGAATATTTTTTGATCATAGTAAGGAGTATTTTGATATTGTTGAAAATCGCAAAGGTCCTTCAGAATACATGGAATCTGGATTGTTAAAAAAACTTAAAATGAAAGCTAAATATTTTGGTTCTATAGTGAGAATCTTATTTAAAATGATTCCCCAGTTTACTAAGGTTATTTTTAATGTTTATGCAAAACCTATTTCCCCAGCAGGAACTTCACCTGTTTCTGAAAACATACATAAAACATTAGCTAATCTAAGTGATGAGTTGGGAATTCAAATTGAAGTATTAAATAAAGAAAAAATTCCGAAAGTGACTTCATTAGGAGAAGACAAGATTGTCAATATAATTACGCCGACTCATCGTGATTCTACTTTGGATGCTTTTGTGATGTCAAAACTAGGGCTTGAAAAAGCCTTGCTTGTAATGGCCCCTGATCAGTTTTTGCCGAAAATCTTGGCGAACAAAGTCGATAAGGTTGATTCGATTATCGGAGTTGGAAGGGGGGCCAATTTGCCAATTCTTAAAATAAGTGAACAGCTCGCTCGTTCTAAATCAAATACAATAATTTTATATCCTGAGGGGTCAATTAATGCTGGATTGGAAGAGCTCAGGCCTCCAAGAGAAAAATTTTCCTATGGGCTAATCAAAAAATTAATATCAGAAGGCTACAAAGTGAATATCATTCCTATAACCTATCATGGTACGGCAAAATTCGCTCATGAAGGAAGAAATGCAAATCCGCTCCAATATCTAGATAAAAACGTGAGGCTTAAAGCTATCGTTCATAACCCTATCAACTATGAAGTTGTAGAAATGATGATGAACAATTTTGATCCCCAGAGCGTTGCAAGAATGATTCGTGGACGTTGGATTGAGGAACTTGGCATTTCAAATATTTCAACTCATGGGCTTGTAAAAGTAAAAGAAGCCATTAAAAGGTTAAATAATTTGGGAATTCCTGTAAAGAGCGAAACAAAAAAAGTTCCAACGTATTGTCTCAAATTTTATGGGGCCTAGTTTAAAAAAGCGAAGTTGAGATTAATTTGGATTGATCATTCAAGTAGTCTTTATATTTTTTTAAGAAGGTATGGTAGTTGTCATCACTGTTGGAATTTTTAGTTAGCGACATCTCTTTCTCTACGGTATCAAGAGCAGAGTCATACTCAAATCGAGCAAGTTTAACCTGATTCAATGGATTGTTTTTCGGAGTTTCATTTAAGTAAGTATCAAATCTTTTTTTAGAGCTAAACCAATTCCAAGTGATATCTAAAAATGTAATTTTCAAATCTCCATTGAATAGTTGATTTGGCTTTATTAAGTCCCTTTTTTCGATTTCAAAAAAAGGTTGAATTGGCAGCCAATTCATTTCATTGAAAACTTCTAAAAGTTGAGGATTTTTAAAAATTTTCTTTGGTTCCGAGAGCTTAATTTTATATCCACTCACTTGATCAACGGCAGCTAAAAACTCATTACCTGGAATAGAGATATTAAAAAGTTTTCGATAGAACGGCACTCGAACGTCGATGGGACTTTCGAACCCAATTTCAGATAGGGTATTGTGGACAAGATGAGCGCAATTATCATTAAAAAAATCATAGTTAAAAGTTTCATGATTTTCTATTATTTTTTTATTTTGCTTATTTAAAAAACCGATAACTCGGTTTAACACTAAGTTATTAATAGGAATTTTAGCACACCAGGTTTCTCTTCCAAAATTCATTGCCGAATCGTAACCTAGAACAGTTTTTGCGAAATCAAGTTTGCTGTTTAATGTTTTTTCATATTTTGTTTGATGAAATTCTACTCCTTTAAATGGAGATGAGTTTGCCATTTTTTCGAAAGTGAGTTTAAAATTTTCATCATTCAAAGTTTGATTTGGCGACAAGTGGCCATTAAAAATTTTTTCAAATCCCTCAGTGGCTAGCCAGTTAACATTTTTTATAAATGGATTTACACTCACTAGGACGTGCTGATTTTGATTTTGTTTTTTATCGCATTCCTTTAGTTGCGGAAAGGCGTAGTTAGGATCTAAGCAAGCTCCCTTTATTAAAAGAGCGATATGTCCTGAGGGGAGTTCTGTGGGGGCGCCAACTCGATTGACCTGTGTTGCTAAACAAACCCCAATATATTTCGAGTTAATTTTTTCGAAAAATGTAAATGGATAAGCTGAAACCGAGAACATAAAAAAAACAAAAAAGAAAAACATTTTATTAAGCTTCTTCATATGTAACTCTAAGTCTGAATATAAACCTTATCCGCTATGCTCTGGCTATATTATTACGCATTTTTTGTTTTGAGTCAAAAACCATTCGATAAGAGGGTAGGCCAGTATGGATTTGGGGAATGATCCACAAGATCTGTTATGAAAATCTTTCCAAAGTACCTGATTTTCATAACAGACGGAATGAGTTAAAATACTAAGACATCATACTAAGACAAGGAATTCGTGAATAACATTTCTCTGTACTTTGGTAAAGGCCAGAAGTCATCAGAGACCAATCTTTCCGCAGCATCACAAGCGTCTCTCAACTTAAAGCTCAATGGTTGAACTTCAGAAGCTAAACGCTTCATTTTAGCGGTTTCGTCATGACCTTCTCTGACAGAATCAGTAAGTCTGATCAATTCATCCTGCAAAGACAAAATAGAATCAAAAACTTGTTCTAACTTGTTGGTTCTAGATTGATGATGCTTCTTCAAAGAAGTTAAGTTCAATGACTGCTGAGTATGAGCCAATGCGGTGATCTGTTTTTCAACAGATGGGATTACCAAAGTTTGAACCATTTCAAGAAGCGTATCGATTTCAATATCAATGGTTTTCACATATCGTTCCACACTGATATGATAACGGCTCATAATTTCTTCTGTGGATAAAACATTTGTTTTGGTTAAAAAGCTAGAGGCTTTTTCATCTTTAAAAACTTCGAGTGCTTCAGCTGTTGAATTTAATATAGGCAGACCACGTCGTTTAGCTTCTTCTTTCCATTCTTGAGAATAACCATTTCCATCAAATCGAACTTTATTAGACTCTTTTAAATACTGACGAGTTAACTCCATCACAGCTTCGTCTCGAGATCCCTTAGTTTTTAGTAAAGTCTTTAACTTTTCAGTGGCTTCTCTGAAAGTATGAGAGACAGCTGAGTTTAAAATCGTCATGGGAATTGAAACGATGGCAGAAGATCCTACGGCTCGGAATTCAAATTTATTTCCAGTAAACGCAAATGGAGACGTCCTATTTCTATCCGTATAATCCTTAGAAATATTTGGAATTTTACCAACGCCCAAGTCAATAATTTGTTGGTCTGTGGCCTGTGCTGATTTGCCTTGTTCAATTTCAGTACAAATTTTTTCTAACATGCTTCCCAAAAACACAGAGATAATAGCCGGAGGGGCTTCATTGGCGCCCAATCTGTGATCATTTCCGGGAGAGGCGATAGAAGCTCTTAGCAGAGCGGCATGGTCGTGGACTGCTTTTAAAACAACAGATAATACAGTTAAAAATCTGAGGTTTTGGTGAGGTGTTGTTCCGGGTTCTAAAAGGTTCTCGCCTTTATCATTTGAAAGACTCCAGTTGTTATGTTTTCCGCTTCCGTTAATTCCAGCAAAAGGTTTTTCATGAAGCAAACAAACAAAATTATGTTTTAAAGCCACTCGTTTTAAAACATCCATAGAGAGGGTATTGTGATCGGCAGAAATATTTACATCTTCAAAAATAGGAGCTAATTCAAACTGACTTGGAGCCACTTCATTGTGTCTTGTTTTTGCTGGTATTCCTAATTTAAATAATTCAAACTCAACGTCCTGCATGTATTTTTGAACTCGTGAAGGGATTGAACCAAAATAATGGTCTTCAAGTTGTTGACCTCTTGGAGAAGAAGCACCTAGGAGAGTTCGGCCTGTCATGATAAGATCAGGACGTAAAGAGACAAAATTTCGATCTACAAGGAAATATTCTTGTTCTGCGCCCAAGGTGGCATTGATTCGCTTCACATCCACATCGCCAATCAGTTTTAAAAACTCACAAGCTTCGTGACTTAAAGATTCTAAAGATCTTAGAAGAGGGGTTTTGCAATCAAGAGCTTGGCCATGATAACCAAAAAACACCGTAGGGATGCAAAGTGTTTTGCCACCTTCGTCTTCAACAATAAAGATAGGTGAAGAAGGGTCCCAAGTCGTGTAACCACGGGCTTCAAAGGTAGATCTCATCCCGCCAGAAGGAAAGCTAGAGGCATCAGGCTCACCTTGAATTAATTGTCCTTCAGTAAAGCGTTCGATAACTCGTAATTCAGAGTGGTAAGAGGTTTGAATCGTAATGAAGGCATCATGTTTTTCAGCGGTTAAACCCGTCATCGGTTGAAACCAGTGACAAAAGTGAGTAACCCCTTTGGCAACAGCCCATTCTTTAACCGCAGAAGCAATGGATTCGGCTGTTTCTTTAGGAAGTTTTTTTCCATGCTCAAGGGTTTTAAGTAAGTTCTGATAGGCATCTTTAGGGAGTTTTTCACGCATTTGCGCTAATCCAAAGGTCATCGAACCAAAAAACTCAGAAACGGGACTAGTGGAAGAAATGGGTCGTTCAACATTGATTCTAGGAAAGTTGAGGGCTGAAATCAAAGCTTGTGAACGTGGACTGGCGTTGGTTGAATTAACCGAAGACATGAATACTCCTTTTGTGTTCTGTAAGAACAAAAAATCTCTTACAAAGGTTTAAGTTATGAACCCTAAGAATCAATCAGACAAGACCTGACTCATTAGGATCTTCGTCCAGGATAACTCAAAATGATCAGATTTTTCAAGTTATTTCTAGACAGGCTCTAAGGGTTTAACCGAAATGGTAATTTCGAAGGTCATGAAAACTAAATCTGGAGATTTTTCGCTGTAGGCTTTGCCTTTGAAGCTTCGATGCCGTCTTTTATGTGTTAATTCGCATTCAGTTAAGAGGTCTAAAATGTCTTTGACATCCTCAAACTCAAAAATAACGTGATCCTCGGCTCTTTTGATAAATTCAGCTTTAAAATCCTTAAAGATAAAGTTAAATTTTCTCTTGTTAATAAAAAGTTCATTTAACAAAGGTAAAGCCACAGAAAGTTCTGCCCCCATACACAGAGCACCGAAGTACATACTGCGGTAATGGTTTTTACTCATCCATTGAAGGGGGAGTTTAACCTTTGCTGTAGGGGATAGGCTCAGCACTTTTGGACAGCAAAAAAACAATAATGGAATTCTAAAAAAGCTAGTAGCTTGAATATAAAAGTTTAATTTAAAAAGATTCAACTTTAATTGTTGAATCTTTAATTTAAAAAAACTAGGAGACATGTTCCTCTTCGCGGTACTTTTCTCCGCGCGGTGGTTTGCCAGTAGTTTGCTCATGAACAACCGTTTCTCTGACAACAACCACCTTTATTTGGCCTGGATAATTACATTCAGCTTCAATACGGTTGGCTATTTTTTGACTCATTGATAGAGCCTCATGGTCATTCACTTTTTTGTTATTTACATAGACTCGACATTCTCTGCCGCCGTTAAGAACAAAGCAATCGGTAACACCTTCAAAGCTATTGGCGATATCTTGAAGTTCAGAGATTTTTTGGGCGTAGGACTCAAGCGTTGATCGGCGAGCGCCTGGCCTGGCACCACTGATGGCGTCAGCAGCGATAACTAAGAAGGCATGAATAGAACTTGGTTGTTCATCATAGTGATGGGCTTTGACATTATGAACGATTTCCGCAGATTCACCTCTTTGGGAAATAAAATGAGCACCAATGACAGCGTGACCACCATCAAGAGCGTGATCCATAGATTTTCCAATATCATGAAGCATGCCACTACGACGTCCTGCTTTGATTTCGACATTGAGCTCGCTCGATAATAACCCACAGAGCCAGCCGACTTCCGCACAGTGAAAAAATTGGTTTTGGGTAAAAGAGTATCGAAAGCGAAGGCTTCCCATCATTTGTTTGATTTCGGGATGAACATTTTCTAGGCGTAACTCTTTCACGATAGCTTCGCCATCTTGCTTGATTTGTTTGAATAGGTCTCTTTTCTGGATCTCAACTGTTTTTTTAATATACTCTTCTGAATAAGGTTTTCTTTCCTTAACGAGTCTTTCCAATACCCTTCGAGTTAACTCTCTTCTCACAGGGTCAAAGCCAGCGATTCCAACAAGCTCATTGTTATCTTCGATAATCACGTCGCATCCACATAGGTCTTGAATGAGCTTTACGAAAGCCCCCTTGGGATCAGCTAAAAAATTCCTTGACTGGGGGTCTGGGAAATAGACAGGGGCTAGGCCCCTCTCAGGGCAATAACTTCGAGCAAAACGGTCCAAAGCAGTGTCTAAGATTTTTTTAGCAATTTCTTCCTGTTTTTCTTTGATATCATTTTCAAAAATTTCTTGCTCTTTAGTTATCTGTCGAGAAATTTCCAGCACAAAGTCTTCTTTAATTCGATTTTTAACCTCATCGATAGTTGAATTTGTTTTGAGCGTTAAACTTTCAATAAAAAGTTTCTTTTCTTTATTAAGAAGAAATTTTTTATCTTGAACAATCATATTGGCTTTTTTATTTTCAATTTCTTTGTTTCTTAGGAGTTGATGTTTAGATTCATTTTCAGATTTTTTTTGATTCCACTTAACTTCGAAAGCCTCTTTTTTTTCTTCCAACTTTTCTTCTAAATCACTCAGTTTATTTTCTAGTTTCAAAAGTTCAGGCTCGGCTTTGGTCCACATCTCCATCTCGATTTCATTTGCCTTTTCAGTTTGGTCAATGAGTTTAAGCTCAAGGGCTTCTTTAATTTCATCAATGATTTCGTCAGCCTCTGCTTTTGCATTTTTAATCATCGATTTAATCCAGTAACGATAAGCGATCCATCCAACAACAGAACCAATTACAAGACCTAAAAAAAGAAAAATTATTACTTCAATCATTGGATCATTGTAGTTCCAAGCCAAACAAAAAGTCCATTTTAATATCGGGCCTGAAAGATAATATGTTTGTTTAAATTCAAAATATCGTTTAGAGTTCAAGTAGTTATAGACTACATTGTGTTTTTTTTGACGCAGGATAAGTCATGGAGGTCAGGTTGACGTCTGAAGAATCAGTCGGAATATCTCAAGAAGATAAAAAGATATTAGCCAGGGAGGTCCTATTTAAAACTTTTATCATTAGTGGTCCTGGTGGACAAAATCTCCATAAAAGTTCAACTGGAGCTGAGATGACTTGGGATTTAGAAGGTTCTTTTATTTCAGAAGCTTTAAGAAAAAAGATTTTAGAAGGTATAGACAGAAATCAGTTGTCTTTAAAATTTCAGTTTAAGTCTCAAGGGAGCCGGTCCTTAGGTCAGAATAAAAAAGATGCCTTTTCAAAGTTCATGAATTTTCTGGAAAAAATTATATTTGTTCCCAAAAAGAGACGGCTCACTAAACCAACCTATTCATCAAAAATCAAAAAAATTGAAGGCAAAAAAAAGAGGGGTGAAGTTAAAAAAAATCGTCGAAAAATTAACTTTGAATGAAGTTAAATTAGTCATATTTCGAAACATTCATAAAGTGTTCATTGGTGTAAAAAAAAATTAAATAGTTTTTGTTGAGTTAATAGTTTAGCTTTAATTTAGGGAATGAAATTAGCTAAGGAACGAAACAGCTAATGAATGAAAGCGTAAAATTGTAATTTTATAGATGGGTTGTTGTTTTAATGGGAAAATTAATGAGGTTTTTACTAAAGGGTTTGAAGTATATTTCGTTTTTAGCAGTCTTGTTTATCATTTTAGTCAGTTATGTGGTTTACTTTCCCTACATACACAAAAAAACTATTTTTGGATCAGTCAAAGGGGTTAAGCAAATTTTTGAAACCTCTTCTATTGTTTCAATGGGAAATTCAGATCCTTCAACGAAACTCACTTCATTTGCCGTTGCGGTACAAGATAAAAGCAGTTTAGAAATTTTCACTGGTTCTACAGAAGATAGACAATGGGGCGTTGTAAAAGAAGGGCAATGCGTGGAGGCCTACTATTATCCTTACCCTCCATGGAATTTACAAAAAGCAGGCACCTATTACAATGTGAGACTAAAAAGACTCTTTGAAAATTGTGAGCAAATGGATATGGCAAAATAAATTTTATAATTAAGGCAACAAAGGCGAAAAATGTTTAATAAAGTGTTTATTGATATTGATAAAGAGCTTTACCATGATATTTCTAGTTCTACGCTTACCCCTGAAGAAATTAAAGCTACGTATAAAAACCTTGTAGACTTTCAACCTTTTTTTGATTTGAATCAGTTTCTACGAAAAAATAGCACGGTCCCAGACTGGGTTATTTCTCTCTCAATTCAAAGTACAGATAGGATATATGTTTTCACCTATTTCTGTAAGCAAGCACCTACTTTTATGCTGAACGAAGTTTTTAATGTCATCACTCAAAGCTCAATTCAACACCAGGGGAATAAGCATCTTATGAACCAGATACTTAACCAGAATGGCTTTAAAAATTTTGAACAAATTGTAAAAGATGTTTTCTTGCAAGAAATGCAAAATCAACTGACGGAAGATAGGATATCTGACCCAAGTGATCTGTACAAAGATTACATGTTTTTATTTCAAAAAACCTTGAATTATGTAAGAAAAATTCAAAACTCTTATTCCGGTGATCACTTAGAATTTAAAGATCTTTATTATGACATTCAAAATGTAGAAAAATCATTAGCTGATTTAAATTCTGATTTTTTGACCTTGTATTTTCTCAAAATGAAAGAACAGGGCTTGCAAGCTCAATCAGAATGGCGAGAAGGTTTAAAGTCGTTCATGCCTTTTTTTGAAAAGAAGGTTAATTATCATCTAGAATTACTATCAAGTTATTTTGATAATTATTGCAATAAAAATTTGGCCCAGGATCAAAATCCTTCTCTGAAGTTACAGGATGATTTTCAGATTGTACTCGTTTATGTTGAAAATTTAAAAGATTGTTTTAAGGGAATAGTCTCGTAAACGCGACTTTGGCTCAAACAGGCACTTGGAAAGATTTTCAAGGTTTTTCTAATATTATTTTATATTTTTTATGATTTCTGCTAACAGTTGAATATGATTTAGGGGATGAGTCCCCACTCGCTCGATCATCAATTTTTTGGGTGCTTCCAGTTTAGGAACGGATTCGAAGGTGATAAGCCGATCAAGGGTGTTGGCGCTAGAGACAATAATGGATAGGGGATCCAATTGTTTTTCCTTTAATTTATTGGGGAAACCACTTCCATCAATATGTTCTTCGTGCTCATTGATAATCGTTGTCACCAATTGATCAAAATGGTTTTTGTCCTTGACTCGCTCTGCCCCTTTTTTGGGGTGCTGTTTGTAGATAGCTAATTCCTCTGGAGTCAAGAGGTTGAGTGGTTGGGCGACATTAATATTCGATTCGTGATGTCCAATATCATGTAAAAGTCCACCCAACGTAAGAAGTTGGGTTTTTTGTGGATCTGTGATCTTTAATTTTTGCGCCAAAGAAATAGCATAAGTGGCGACAGCGACTCCGTGATGAGCCAGGTTTTTATCACTGTTTTCTATATTTAAAACAGCGTTTGCCGCTGCTGAATTTTTCATCATAAATTCTACGTATTTTCCAGCAGCATCTTTAGTTTCAAAATAAGCTTCTTTGTTTTCTGGTCGCTCAAAGACTTCTTCGACATTGGATTGCTGTTGTCCCTGAATGATTTCAGCACGGGTGCTGATATCTTTTTTTGAGTTGGAATCATAGGCAGACTCGATATTTGTTTTTAAATATTCACGGTAATTGGATTCATCTTCACTAAGAATAAACATTTTTTTTAATTTTTTATCTTTTAGCCGTTTAAGTCGCTGCCCCTCAAAACTATCTCCTCGACGAAGATAGAGAACAAACTTGTCGTTAATTTTCACATAAGCATCGAAGCTTATTTTCTGATCTCCTCTGAGGGTACCGACTCTAATTGAAACATGGTTCATAGTTATAAATCCCTTACAATATCCTTGTTCAAGGATATGAATATGTTAGAATCATTTTATGACATTAGATATTGAAATCTTAAATGATTTTATTTCAGAATCCAAATCTTTAATTGAAATCAGTCTAGAAACATTGTCCGAAATTGAAGAGGATCCAAGCCTTCGAAAGAAACTGGCTGAGTATGGAAATAGTATTGATAGAATCATGGGTGGAGCCAAAAATTTAGCCCTCATGGCAGATGGAAATCATCCATTGAATTTTGTCGCCGACTATGCCGCCTTATGCAAAGCCGTAGGGTATAAGGCATCCCAGCTAGACAATAACCCTCAATTTTATTTTGTTTGTGTTGCTTTATTATTAGATGCAACCGAAACAATGTTAGAAATGCTGAATCATTTGCATGATGAAACTCATTCCTTTAAAAACTATATTTCAGAGACGTTTTTAGAAAGGTTGAAATGGGTGTCTGAACAGTTTGGTAAGGAATATCGGGAGACCGTTGGTGATAAAGGCTTGGCACAGAATGAAATTGATGACCTGTTAAAAAAACTTGGACTTGGAGTCTAGTGGAAAAAGATCTGACTCCCTTTTTGAAAGGGGGAGAGTCCTACAACTTGGCCAATGAAATAATTCAAACTTTGATCCTACGGGGATATAAATCGTATTTTGCTGGCGGTTGTGTTCGGGATGCTATTATTGGAAAAAGTTACCATGACTTAGACATCGTGACCGAAGCCCTTCCTGAGCAGATTGAAAAATTATTTTTTGGAAGAACCATTCCCGTAGGAAAAAAGTTTGGGATTATCATTGTTCATCAAAAGGGAATAAATGTAGAAGTGGCCACCTTTCGTAAAGATGGAAACTATATTGATGGAAGACGCCCAGATCATATTGACTATGGCAATGAAAGTGAAGATGCCAGGCGAAGAGACTTTACTATCAATGCCCTTTTTTATGATCCGATTCGACATCAAATTATTGATCATGTAGGCGGCTTAAAGGATATAGAGAGAAAAGTCATCCAAACAGTAGGGAAGCCAGAAATAAGATTTCAAGAAGATTATTTGAGAGTTTTAAGATTATTTAGACTCGCTGAAAATTTGCATTTTAGTATTGAGCCTAAGACGCTTAGCTCTGCTCAAAATTTATTTTATCAACTAGATAAGCTTTCTTCAGAAAGAAAAAGGGATGAGCTTTTCAAATCTTTTTTCAGGGTGAAAAATCAATATCAAGTGGTGTTAAATTATCAAAAATACGGGCTTTGGAAGGTCTACTTTAATCAGACAGAATTATTTGTACCCGAAGTTTTCTTTATACATCCTTGCAATGAAGAAATCTCATTATTGTGCTCGCTGTTATGGAATATTGATGACTATAAAAAGGTGCTTAAAAGTTTAAAATTAAGTTCTAAGCAAGAAACTTTTATCACTAAAGTTTTAAAAATGAAATCACAGATTCATAAAATTCTTGAAAATGAAGAAGGCGAAAAACGATTTTTATGTCTTACCAAAGAATTTAGATTGCTTATGAAAATGATGATGACTATTGATCCTGGAAATTTAGAAGTGGCAAGGTTATGGAGTTGGTGTCAAGTCTACGATAAAAATCCCCCGAAACCATTATTGGCAGGTTCAGACCTTGTTGACTTTTTCCAAGGTAAAGAGTTGGGATTTGCATTAGATCTTGTCTTTAAGGAGCAATTGATTCAGAATTGGCGGGAAAAAGAGCTGGCCTTGAGCTGGTTGCTGAAACAAAAAAAATAGAGGTATCATGTATTATTTCCCTTCTACCTGGAAAAGACTTTTGGCTCGATTCATCGATAGTGGTGTCATTTTCATTTTACAATTACCTGTGATATATCTTTTTTTTATAGATTTCCTTCGAACCGAAGAGGTGAAAATTCATTGGGCTCATGTTGTTTATTTTTTTGCTGTTCGAATTTCCTATGAGACCTTTTCTGTCGCTTTTTTTTCTGCAACTATTGGAAAAAAACAGATGGGATTGACCGTCATTAGCAGAAATAACTTCGTTGGAGACAAGCAGGTTCATTTGGATCAAGCTTTTTTAAGATCCTTGGTCAGCCAATTGAGTTTGATTTTTGGTTGGTCGCTATTTGTAACCGCTTTTTTAAAATATAATCGAACTCATATTGCTGACTGGGTTGCAGACACCCAAGTTTTAAGCAAGACACCACAAAGTGTCCGTCCCAAAATCAGATGGGTATTGGCATTTGGATTTATTTTCATTTTCTTATCGAGCTCTGTAAAAAACACAGTAATGACGCTGGATTATTTAGAATGGAAAAATCCCTATCTCTATGTTCAAAAAAACTATGTTAAAAAATTGATAAATCAATTCAATCTCGATATCGAAGTGAGTGAAGACTTTTGAAACGCGCTCACAGAGCCCATTTAAAGCTTCTCAAGAGCGCTCAGAAGGCCCTTTGGCACACTTGGCTAGTGCCAAAATGGTGTTCAAATCAATAGGTAATTTGTTAGACATGGCTTTTTCTTTCATTTCCTCAACAACCAAGGCTGGATTCTTATTGATTTGCTCTTGTTGATAACAGGTAAGAGCTTGAAACTCATAGGCGACCCGGATAATTTTACTCAAAGATTGAACTTTTTCTCCAATTTTTTTCTTTGGAAAACCAGAGCCATCAAGATTAACTCGGTGTTCAAGGATGGTGTCGGAAACATCAGGAGGAAGCGGAACTTTTTTTCCCTTGATCATTAAAACGGATTTATCTGGATAGGTATAATAAATAGACTCATCAGAGCTTGAGAGTTCACTTGGACTCATATTGACATCAATATTATCAATATAAGAGAGACCAATATTATGGAGAAGTCCGGCAAGGGCTAAGGATTCAATTTTTTCTTTATTAAAGCCAACAATATTTCCAATGTGGGCAGAATATATACAAAGGTTGATGGCATCGCTATAAAATGTTCTGACTTCACCAGTGAACTTGACCATTTCTAAATAGGATTCTCTGGGGGAGTAATCATCCAATAAACGATATTCTTGCAAAATTTCCTTGCATCGGTCAAAAATATTTCTTCCAGCTTTAAAATCGTTGACTTCCTGATTGAAGAATTCGCCCATAATTAAAAAAATCAATTTTTTGGTTTTTAAACTTTTTTCGGTGAGGGCGACGGGGCGTTCGATATTTGAAAAAGTTTGGGCCGTTCGAGCGTATTCAAAAAAGTCCTTTTTTTCAGTCTTTTTAAAATATATTTTTTGATGAGTCTCTTCTAGCTTTTTAATCTTTGCCTCATCAAGGCGAGTCCCTTTTTTTCTATAAAGTATTGTTTTATGATTGTTAGGTAAGTGAAAAAAAACATCAAAATTAAGATCTAATTCAGGGCTAATATCCTTATAAGAAATCACATTTAAAGCGACTATCGGAATGTTGTTTCCTTGAAAATCATAGGGAATTACTTCTAATAATAAATCAATGACAAATTCTTTATCGTAATTAATATGAATAATGTGATTAGTCCCATTTTTTTTAAGAATTTCGAAATTTAAAGGAACCTTGTTTGTGTGGAAAACAATTAAGGGGATTTTTGGGAAGCTCATTTTTAAGGTTTGTGCCCATTCGGCAACGGCGGGTTGTCCAAGGTTTCCATCCACTAGGAACAAATAGGGTATGATTTTATCTTGAGACAATTCTACAAACTTTGAAATATCATTTTGAATATTGTACTCAAAATCATTAAAGTCTTCTAGGAACTTTTTCATTTTATCAATAAAATAGGTTTCTTTAGAGACAATTAAAACACTCTTCTTGGTTTTTTCAATATTTTCATTTTCAAAAAGAGTGTCGTCGTTATTTTCCATTTCTTCATTATATGTATTAGGAAATAGATATTTCAATAAAGAATTCAGATTCGTTGGCAAGCTTGAACGGAATAATTAAAGTAGCTGACTTTGTATGATGTAACATAACAAACTGACCTTTGATAACTGTAGGGATCGCCATTTCAAAGCTATAACCCATTTCATTAAGAGAGGCCTTCGCGCTTCCATAAATCATGTTCGTTAACTCTCCGACAGCATCGTGAACCTCATCAGTAATGTCAGGATACTTTTCACCGAGCATATTTTCTAATATCAGAAGAATTGATGCTTTAGGGAAACTAAGAGTGAGTGTTGCTTTCCAATCATTAGAGACCAGCCCAACGACCCCAGCAATTTCTCCCCTGGCAGCAAATTTAGGTTCTACAAAAGGTTTCCCTAAAGTCACCGTGGTATTTGCCATCGTTTGTAAAGTTTTTGAAACTCCGTCAACAAATGAATTGATTAAACGTTTATCTAAAAGTGGATTTTGTAATTTAGGTGCTGCAGACATAGAATCTCCTTAGTTATGAAGCTTTTGCAGCTTGGTTAGTTTTTTCAAAAACTCGTTCCAGTTTTTGTTTTAAAATGGCTGCATTGAAAGGCTTGACAACATAGTCAGATACTCCGGCCTTGGCGGCCTCTAAGATCTGTTTTTGTTCACTTTCTGCAGTGACAAGCATAAATGGGAGATTCGCAAACCGAGCATCTGCTTTGCATGTTTTGAGCAAGTCGATACCCAGCATTTTTGGCATGTTCCAATCAGAAATTACAAATTGAAATGGCTGACCTTGTCCATGGGCCTGTTGAATCAATGGCCACGCTGTCGCGCCATCATCAGCTTCTTCAACTTGGGTGTAACCCAGTTCTGAAAGGATTTTGCGAATAATCTTTCTCATCGTTGCAAAATCATCAATAACTAAAAATTTTGTATTTGGGGGGAACATACCTACACTCCTATTATGTTTTATGTTAATTCATATGGATTTAATTTCCTATCGGTCTAGTTTTTAAAAACTGGAGTCCTGTATCCTTGCATCAAAAAAAAAAGTTAGGCAGACTTAGACTCAGGTGGTGTGTTCCAAAACAAAAATCGTGAAGATCTAAGACGAAAATCTTAATTGATTTTGACACCAAACAGAGAGATGCTCATCCAGGACGGGTGTTGTGTTTAAATGTTGGACAAAAAAAATAAGATCAAAGGCTTAATAAGATTAACCGATAGTTTTGGGGCAAAGGTCTAATGAATAACAACAATTTAGCGGGAGGGAGCAAGGATGCTCAGAGATACATTAATACAAAAGGGACTTTCTAATAGGGAAGCCGAAGTTGGCGAACTCGTTTCAAAGGGTTTATCAAACAAGGAAGTAGCCAACCAATTATTCGTTACTGAAAAAACAGTAAAGTTTCATTTAACAAACATTTATAAGAAGATGTCTGTTAAATCAAGAGCTCAGCTGATCGTATGGTGCTTACCACACCTTGGTTATATTGAGGCAGAAAATAGAGTTGAAAACAATGCGGCTATTCAAACGCAAAATGTTTCTTCTCAGTTTAATGTTCAGGCGACTCAGACCATTCCAGCTGGAAATTCAACGGTAGCTGCTCCGACGCTTCCAGCATCTCCGAGTCAGCTAAATAGGAACTCTGGGAACTCTGATATCGGTGCCATGGGAATTTAATTTGCTACTTGGGTTGTAGTGTTGAAAAAATCATTATGACCCAATTCCTCTTCTAAGGAAGAAGTTTAATCTTAATTTCGTCAACTTTATCTTCGGGTTTGTTTTTTAATTTAAGAAATAAATGGTCCCCTTTGAGCGGGGTTGTGGTTGTAAAATAATCGCTTTTTCTTTGTAAGGTGAGTTTTTTCTCGTTTTCGCCAATAAATAAAGAGGCTTCAATGCTGAGATTATCAATTTTAATTCTTGCAGCCTCTTTACCCAAAATATAAAATTTTGATGATTTATCTCCTGGAACAATCGTAACTGTAAATAAATTTCCAGACTGTTTTAAATGGTTTATATCCTTTGGGTCAGGGCTACTTGTGGCATTTGGATCCATTGGATTTTGCGACCAAGCAAAAGTACCAAGGCCGATAAACCCAGTAATTAGAAAAAGAAAAATTATTTTTTTTAACATAAAAAACTCCTTTGAATCTACTTTCTAAAGAATAAACTCTTTTTTAAGACTTTTTAATAAAACTTCTATTTTACTTATATTTGAAGGAGCCACAAAGACGGTGTCGTCGCCAGCGAGGCTTCCAAGTATGTCATCTCTTTTTAAGAGGTCTAATTGTCTTGCCACCAAGGAGGCAGAGCCTGGTGAGGTGCGAATGACAATCAAGTGTCCATTGTGTTGAATACCAGTTATGAGACTTTGTATTCCTTCTTTACTTGTTGGTAAGGCCGTGGGGTCTGAAGGAAGCAGTTGATAAGTGGCTCGTCCCGAAGGGTCCGTGGCTCTGATGGCGCCTAGCTTTTTCAAATCTCTAGAGATTGTGCTTTGAGTGACTTCGAAACTCTTTTTTTTAAGAGCAAGGACCAGTTCTTCATGGGTTGACAGTCCTCCATTTTCTAGAAGCTGTCTTAATAGTTTTAATCTCTGTTTGGAATTACCGACTGTCATCTACAAGTATTAAAGACATCGATTGGCGATTTGTCATTCATTTTTATAAAGTCTTCCTGGAATAAGTCATTTTGCCGACTTGCTCTTTGTTGAAACTCAGAGTAGGTTCACTCGATGAAAAATCTAGAAATTGAAGATATTAAAGACCCACAGAGTATTGAGTTATTAAAAGCCTTACATATCCTCACCATGGAAGGAAAAATAAATCAGGACAGTCGCAGAAAACTTAAGCAGGTTTACCATTTATTTAATTTTATCGAACCATTATTACTTGAGTTGGAAGCTCAAGATTCTGAAATGACCTTGGTAGACCATGGTGCTGGAAAATCCTATTTAGGTTTTATCATTTATGATTTGTTCTATAAAAAAAAGGAAAAAGGACATATTTACGGTGTTGAATCCAGAGAAAAATTAGTACAAAATTCATTGGCTTTGCAAAAAAAAATTAAATTTGAGCGCATGACTTTTATGAAGATGACAGTGAAAGAGGCTTCAGCTTCTGATTTAATTCCTAAAAAAATCGATTTAGTGACAGCCTTACATGCATGTGACACCGCTACTGACGAGGCTATTGATTTTGCATTAAATAAAGAGGCGAAATACCTGGTTCTTGTTCCTTGTTGTCAGGCAGAAGTCGCACAATATTTAAGAAAAAACAAAGCCAAGCAGCTTGCTGATCCCTTAGCTGAACTATGGCGACATGCGATCCATACCAGAGAGTTTGGTAGTCATGTCACTAATGTTTTGAGATGTCTAAAGCTAGAGGCTCATGGATATCAAGTCTCCGTGACGGAGTTGGTGGGTCTAGAGCACTCAATGAAGAATGAATTAATCCTTGCTCATAAAATTGAAGGTCCGCGACAAAGAACTTCAGATCGAATAAAGTCCTTACTTTTTGATTTAGGCCTTCAAGAGTTAGAAAATCGATTTTTAAATTGATTCAAACATGTTCTTAGGCGACGGAGGGGGCGGATATTTTCGCATTCAATTGCGGAGTGTTATGACCTTCGCGACAGCGGTAATCTAGATAGCCTTCTTCGGTTCTTATGAGACTCATCCCTTCGCCGCAGCTGGCGCAGACAAGGGAGTTATAAGATACCGAACGTGGAGAAACATGAACTGCAGAAATGGGGTAATCAAAACCCTTGATGGCCTTATGCACATGATGTTCAAAGTGCCAACCAAGGAGGAGGGGTTTAATGCTGTGCCAGACGCGACTGCTTAAAACAATTTGGTTTGAGCTCGCAATTGAACACAATCGTGAAGCCAAATTGACGTCAGGACCAATTGCAGTGAAGTAGCTTTGACTTTTTCCTAAAAAGCCAACAACAACGGGACCAGAACTCACACCAAATTTGACTCCTGTTTCAATGGATAATGAATTTAAGTTCAGGTCCTTAACGATGAGTTTAAAATCTGAAACAATACCTTCATAAAAAGAAATAATATTGTAATACCACTGAGAGCTTTCGTTGTAATTAGCTAAAAACAAGAAACCATCACCTAGATGAGTCAACACGACCATATCTGATTGAATGGCTCTATTTGTTGCAGCTTCTAAAAACTTTTCTTTTAGTTCCCAATCAATAATGAGTGGAACTTCATTGGAAATAACTGAAGATGAAACGATATCAGCAAACCCTACAACGGCATTGGGAAATATTTTTCTTTGGGTAATCAGATGAGGATTTTTTTCAAAACTTTCTCGAATGATTTTTGGAAAATGATTTTTAAGGATTTCTGTTTTTCTGAGTTGATCTATTTCTATCTTGGCAAGTAATTTAAATTTTAACCAGAGGGTATCCACTTTTTCTTCACTATTTCCATAAAGATAGCTAAGAACTACCATGCCAACAAGAAATCCAGATTGAATAAGAGCTAAATGGAAGTCTTGACGAGGGGCTGTGAAAATATATATGGGAATGGCTGGGAGAAAAGAAAAAGTTAAACTAATCAAGGCAAGTTTTTTTCTCATCCTGAAAACCTGTAGGCCTGTGGTGCCGCAAAGAATTAATCCCGTGGCGTAAAGTGACAGGTAACCGCCTGTCTGAAAAATCATCCACTCTATGGGCCAGCAGGCCAAACAAAGAGTCAGGCCAGCGATCACGTACATTCTTTTTCTAAAGAATTTCACTTTTTTAACAAGAAAAAATAAACTGAAAACACTTACAACAAAAGCGATTCTGAGTGCAAACCAAAGATTAAAATGAACTGGGGAATAAAAATAATCGTTAATTCCAAAAAGAATATAAACAATGCTTGCACCCCATCTAATGTGGGTTCTGTACCGACTAAAGATATGTCGATTTAATCTTCTTTGCTCTGTTCTTTCTTTAACATCTGTTCTAATCACTTCATGGTCACTTCCAAAAACAAATCAATTTCTTGATCGTCTTTATGTAGTCTATATTCTTTAAAGTTAAGCAGTTGAGTTAATTGTATCATTTCATCTTCAGATCTATGAATGAGTCGCCAATCCGCGACAAGTTCAGAAATGGTTTTGGTTGGGTTGTTGGGATGAAAGTTTCCGATGATCATGGTGCCCTCTTGTTTGAGTGAGAGGGAAAGATGATAAGTTAAAATCTGAGCCACAGGCTGAGTTAAATAGTCATAAAGTCCTGCGCTATAAAGGAGATCAAATTTAAATTCCTTGAAGAGTTGGGTTTCTTCAGTGCTTTCAAGAATATGTTTAACGGAAATAGGAAGAAAAAAAGTTTTGCACTTTAAATTTCTACTTATTATTTTATCATAAATACTTCTTTTTGAATTTAAAAGAGCTTCCACATCTTGGTCAACAAGCACTATCCTATATTTTTCAGACTCGTTAACAGGAACTTGATCCAAGAATTGCAAGATTTCATGAGCTGGCCCAGAAGCGATGGATCCAAAAGTAAACTGTGATTTCTCTTTAGAAAGACTTAAGATTTTGTCGGATAAGTATTTTTTTCGAAACTTCACAGAAAGGGATGAGCTTTCGTTAATGCCATAACGGTGCATTAAGATTTCGAAAAAGGAATTACCTTCATAGGAATCTCGGTATATTTGATTCATCATTTCAAAGTCACCTGCGTACCCAAGCGGCTTTCTAAGGGCTCTGCCGATAAAGGGGTTTTGCGTGTAGTAAGCGCCGACTTCATTGCGAAAAAAATGTATATAATTCTTTCTTAACTCTTTTTCAGTAACTTGTGAAAAAATTAAATCTAATCTTTTGGAAAACTTTTTAAGTGTGCTTACAAAATCAGGTTCTAATTTAGCCTTAAGAACTTCTTTGTAGGAGTTTCTCGTACCTTCACTACAAACTCGAATTTCTGACTCCAATTGATCTAAGGTTTGCTTTATCGATCCTAGAAAATTTTTTATTTCAAAAGTTAAGATCTTAAAATCATTAGAAACTAAATCGTAAGATTTTAAGTCTTGATTTAGTTTTTCTTTAACAAAATCAAGTTTGTCAATAGCTTCTAAGAAACCTTCAGGAAGATACTGGCTATTAAAATGAAAACCATAAAGAAATCCTTGGTCTTCTTTTCTCTTCCATAAAATGCGCCCTTTTAATTCCAGAGGAGATTCTTCAGACAACGAAAGGCTAAAAACGGTTTCAAGCTGTTCATGAAAATCCTGCTTACACCAAAAAGCGGCTCCCGAATCAGAAATATTATGAATACGACAATCACTATTCTGAACGGTTAAACGAATATTAGAAGTGGCCAAGGAGTTAAATCTTTTTTCTTTTACATTTTGGAATAAGGGAATCTTTTTAAGGGCATGGGTCATGGCGTCCTCACAGGTTGGTTTCCACTCTCATTTCGGTTTAATAAAAAAAAACTAAAATCACCCAGTCTAGACCATGCCAAAGTATTGAGAGCCTATCTAAAAAAAAGAGCGAACTTTCTAAGTTCGCTCTTTGGGGGGGAGGTGTTCCAAATTCACAATTTATCTATGGCGGATGAATTTTAATGACTATCCTCTTTTTTGCCGATCAGTTTTTCCATGAAGCTCTTTGGACCTGAGCCCGCAGTGATACTTATGGACTTAGAACTTTTTGGTGCCGCCTTTGGCAGATAGACATGCAAGACTCCATGATTGTAATTCGCCTCAATTTTGTTCTCCTCGACATTTTCTGGTAGTCTAAAAGTCCTCTCAAATTTTCCGTAAACCTTCTCAGTGCGGAAATATCCATCTTTCTCAACCTTATTTTCATCTTTTCTTTCGCCTGAGATTTTTAGCACACGGTCGCTAAATTCGATCTTTACATCCTCTTCTTTGACTCCGGGCACATCAAAACTCATCAAATAGCCCGCATTTGTCTCTTTCACCTCTGACTTTGGTTGGAAGTAGGCCTGATACTCATTTGCAGGAGTTGTCGGCAAAGGAAACTCCTTAAAAGCGTCATCAAACTCCTTCATCAACTCCCATGCTGATACGTAAGGCATACTGTTCGCAATTAATGATCTTCTCATAAATTCTCCCTTCTCTTTTCCACTATTATTTTGTTTCTTTGGTTTTTTTCGGCCCTCTTTTTTCGTGGGCCTTTCGCAATTAAGTTGTGTTGGAATTTTGATTAGTCAAGTGAGAAAAAAATAATGATTAAATTTTTTCTTAAGATATTTTAAGGATTAGTTATGTTAAGGAGATAGCAAAATTCATTTCAGAACCAGGGGTTTCTTGTATGGCTAAAGCAAAGCACCGTTTGGAGCACCTATTGTTTCAATCGTCTGGGTTTATTAAAAATGCACCTATTGTCATTGCGGTCTCAGGAGGACGTGACAGCATGGCTCTTCTCCATGCGATGGTCCAGGTTTTTTCTAAGGAAAAATTGGTGCTTTGTCACTTTCATCATGGAGATGGCAATAACGAGAAGTTTAGGAATGAAGCTCAAGTTTTATTACGTAAAAAAGCTATTGAGTATGGATTGGTCTATGAAACTCAAAAGTCTCCAGTTCTCTTAGTGAGTGAGCTGGAGTGCCGTAACGCAAGAAACCAATTTTATTTAGAAACGGCGAAGAAACATAATACTTCTATCGTGGCCTTAGCCCATCACTTAGATGATTGGGTTGAAACTCAGTTGATCAAGCTCATTCGAGGTTGTTCCTTTGAAAGTCTTAATCAAAATCTGGAGCTGTCAAAATACAAAGAAATAGTGAAATGGAGACCATGGATTCGAACGGAGCAGAAAGAAATTCTTGCCTATTTAAAACAGTTTAGAATCAGCTATGTGGAGGATCCTAGCAATAAAGAGAACAGCTTTCTAAGGAATTGGATCCGAAATTGTTGGTTAGAATCCTTAGAGAGTTTTCGACCAGGTTCTAAAAAATCATTGGCATTTTCTTTAATTCATAGTCTTGAAAAAAATCAGTCTCGGTCTTATTCTCGTTCTCAGAACAGATTCCCTTGGAATTATAAGGACTCGAGTATTTCTCGACTTTTTATAGAAAGCCTTGCGGTGAAGGAAAAGAAACAATGTTTTGCTTATTTCTTTTATAGAAAGAAATTTACCTTTGTAAAGAGATCTCAAATTGAAGAAATAATTAAGCAACTGGACAATATTAAGAATGAACACATAATCTCATTCAAGACCTTTGATGTGATTGTTAACGCAGAGCGGGTTTTAATCCTGCAAAAAAATCAGTTTTAATACTGTCTTAGCATTAAAGAAAATGATATTCTGGCAGAGATTTTATAAAATCTCCTCAGAGAAAGGGAATTCATGAAACCGCAAACGAAAGTGGCCGCATTTTGGTTTTTTATAGTTATCATTTCCATCATGTTTTTACAGTTTTACCAACAAAAACATCAGAAAACCATAGCTCAATTTAACTACAAAAAATTTATGACGGCTGTAGATGAAGGAAAAATAAATCCTGATAAATTAACAATCCACATAGACACCGGTGAGTTTAATGGCGAAGTGAAGCCCGAATTTGAAAAAGAGTTTGATGGAATTCAATTTTCTTTTACAGGCAATCCGGGTGATCGGGCTTATGAAGAGTTAAGACAAAAAGGAATTACTCCTAAGTACGAAAGAGGCGATTCAAATAATTTATTTATGAGTTTTGTTTCTAATTGGTTGCCACTTATTTTGATTGGCGGTTTATTCTTCTTTATCATGAGACAAATCCAAGCTGGTGGAGGAAAAGCCATGAGTTTTGGAAAAAGCCGAGCTCGATTGCTAACTGAAAATAAAAATAAAGTTTTATTTAAAGATGTTGCAGGCGTTGATGAAGCCAAAGAAGAGCTTCAAGAGGTAGTGTACTTTCTTAAAGAGCCAAAAAAGTTTTCTCGTTTAGGTGGGCGTATTCCAAAAGGTGTTTTACTTGTTGGATCTCCTGGTACCGGAAAAACTCTTCTCGCAAGGGCTGTCGCCGGCGAGGCAGGAGTTCCGTTTTTTTCGATTTCTGGATCTGACTTTGTTGAAATGTTTGTCGGAGTGGGAGCTTCGCGGGTGAGAGATCTTTTTGAGCAGGGGAAGAAGCATGCTCCTTGTTTGATATTTATTGATGAAATTGATGCCGTAGGTAGACATCGTGGGGCCGGTATGGGTGGAGGGCATGATGAGCGTGAACAGACCCTTAATCAGCTGCTCGTAGAGATGGATGGCTTTGAATCAACTCAAGGTGTGATCTTGATTGCTGCCACCAACAGGCCAGATGTTTTAGATCCAGCCTTATTAAGACCTGGAAGGTTTGATCGAAGAGTTGTTGTGAACAAGCCAGATCTCAAAGGGCGTGAGCAAATTTTGGGAGTCCATATGAAAAAGACACCTTTGGGGCCCGATGTGGAGCCTGCAAAGATTGCTCGAGGGACTCCAGGTTTTAGCGGTGCTGATTTAGAAAATTTAGTTAATGAAGCGGCATTAATCGCGGCTCGTGGGAATAAAAATTATTTAGAGATGAATGATTTTGAGAAGGCCAAGGATAAAGTGATCATGGGCAGTGAACGCAAATCCATGGTTATCAGCGATGAGGATAAAGAGATCACGGCTTACCACGAGGCAGGTCACACTTTGGTGGGAAAAAAACTTGCAGGAATTGATCCGATCCATAAGGTGACTATTATTCCAAGAGGGATGGCTTTGGGAGTGACTCAAACCTTGCCAGAAAAAGAAAGCTTGAATTTAACAAAAAACAAAGCAGAGAATATGATTTCCTTTTTGTTTGGTGGCAGAGCTGCCGAGGAATTTATTTTTAAGGATATCACTACGGGTGCAGGAAATGATATTGAACGGGCCACTGAAATTGCTAGAAAAATGGTATGTGAGTGGGGAATGAGCTCTCGGCTGGGACCCCAGGCCTATGAAAAGCATGAGGGGCCTGTTTTCCTGGGTTTACAATATGGTCAAAAATCAAAAGATTATTCGGATGCCAAAGCTCAAGAGATTGATGATGAAGTCTCACGGATAATTAGTGAGGGTTACAAAAAAGCCGTCGAGATTTTACATGAAAATAAAGATTCTTTAGATAAAATTGCCAAGGCCCTGCTTGAGTACGAAACCATTGATGGGGCTGAAGTGGAATTGCTTGTTAATGGAGGCGAGGTCAAAGAAATTGAAAAACTTAGAGGCATAAAAATTGAGGGTATCAGTAGAACCATCGCAGCGGCTA
The DNA here is from genome assembly GCA_017302835.1 of Deltaproteobacteria bacterium. Classification (NCBI taxonomy): domain Bacteria; kingdom Pseudomonadati; phylum Myxococcota; class Myxococcia; species Deltaproteobacteria bacterium. The sequence continues at coordinate 88,156 of JAFLCC010000006.1, forward strand.
CCGACTTGAAAAAAAGCACTCAGGGTGGAGAAGGCTCAGATCCTGTCGGTAATCCAGGTCCTGTCTCTATTTAGATTTTTTGGAGAGCCCGTTGAACTTTAATTACTGGTTTGAAAGCTTATCGCTTATTTTTTCCCAATTAAGATATCAAGACCTCATTGATATGTTTTTGGTGTGGCTTATCGTCTATCGGATTTTAATTTTGATTAAAAAAACCGGTACTATCCAAATGCTTTCAGGCTTAGGTATACTAGCTATCGGTTATATTCTGAGCATATGGCTTGAGTTGTACACTTTCAATTGGATTCTTGAAAAATTTTTTAGCAATCTGTTTGTTATCGTCGTTATTTTATTTCAGGCAGAGATTCGCAGAGCTTTGGCATTGATAGGATCTAATCCCTTTTTTTCAGGAGTGACGACGGCACAGGAAACTCATATTATTGAAGAGATTGCAAAAGGACTTCAGTTATCTGCCCAAAAGGGCTATGGGGCCTTAGTGGTCATTGAGCGTGAAATCACTGTTGATTACCACATTGATGTGGGAACAGAAATTGATTCGAAAGTGTCTTCGGAATTAATTGTTTCGATATTTCATCCTCAAGCTCCCATGCATGATGGAGCGGTGATCATTCGAACGGGAAAAATTTTTTCTGCAGGGAGTTTTTTACCTCTGAGTAAAAATCCAGCTTTGGATAAGAATTTGGGCACGAGGCATCGGGCTGCTATCGGTTTAACAGAGGAAACAGATGCTGTCGTACTTGTTGTGAGTGAAGAGAGCAAGTCCATTGGCATTGTTCAAGGTGGAATTTTAAAACCCAATGTAGATCAAAATGAAATACGTCAAACTTTATACGAAGTTTTTGGAATCAATTACAAAAACTTCCAACCAGAGGTTTCAACGTGAAATCAAAGGATTCTTTCTGGGATTATTTTTTTGACAATATAACATACAAACTGGTGGCCTTATTTATTTCCCTCATTCTATGGGTTACGATTTTAGGCCGTAGAGATTTTGTTTACAGTAAAAATATTGAAATCGAAGTGCAAACCTCTTCTCAATTGGCGGTCATTGAACAGTCCGATGCCAGTGTGAGAGTCCGCATCACTGGGCCGAGAGCCTCGCTGAAAAAGTTTATGGAGTCACAGGCAAATCAAGTTATTTTGGTAGACGTCTCTTCTTTAGGAGAAGGAAAAATAGAAATACCTATTTCAGAAAAAAAATTTAGTTTGCCGTTAGGAGTGCGTGTCGTGAGTATTAAACCATCGAAAATTGATGTCACAGTGGTTTCTAGAAAAGTTTTTTCTGGTGAAGAGTTAAAAACCGAAGATAAAGAAAACAAAAAAACATTACAAGACGTTGAAGAACAAAAATAGTAAGGCATTGGGAAAAAACTATGGCTGAAAAAATCAAAAAATTATTTGGAACGGATGGAATCAGAGGAAAGGCTAATCACTTTCCTATAACTGCGGATGTGGTCGTAAAAATTGGTCAGGCCATAGGGGTGATTTTACAAAAACAAAAAAAAGTGGGTTTATCTCCACTTAAAAAAGTGGTTATCGGTAAGGACACACGCCTCTCTGGATACATGATTGAACAAGCGCTTTCGAGTGGTCTGAATTCGATGGGGATTCATGTTCATTTGGTAGGGCCTTTACCAACCCCAGGAATTGGTTATTTAACTCGAACCATGCGAGCACATGCGGGTATTGTGATCAGTGCTTCTCATAATCATTACCAGGACAATGGAATCAAAATTTTTGGCCCCGATGGATTCAAGATCCCAGATGAATTAGAAAAAGAAATTGAAAAGCTTGTTGCTGAAAAAGATCTATATAGTTATTTACCGGATTCTCCGCAAATTGGCAGAACCAAAAGAATTGAAGATGCTCAAGGACGCTACATTGTTTATGCTAAGTCCACATTTCCCTTAGAGTACACCTTGGATGGATTGAGAATTGTTCTGGATACCGCTCATGGTGCTAGTTACAAGGTGGCTCCTGCTATTTTTGAGGAGTTGGGTGCCGAAGTGATTCAAATAGGAAATCAGCCTAATGGAATTAATATAAATGATGAAGTGGGGGCTTTATTTCCGTCAAAGCTAGCGGAAGAAGTATTGAGTTACCGGGCCGATATAGGTATTTCTTTAGATGGAGATGCGGATCGAGTTATTCTGGTGGATGAGCTAGGAAGAATCATGAATGGGGATCATATTCTTGGTCTATGTGCTCTATTTATGAAAAAAAGAGGCGAGCTTAAGAAGAATACTTTGGTGGTGACACAAATGAGTAATTTTGGACTTGAAAAAGCAATGAAGGAGAATGGCATTGCCGTTATCAAAACCAATGTGGGTGATAAGTATGTTGTCGAGGAAATGAAAAAAAATGGGTATAACTTAGGGGGAGAGCAGTCAGGGCATATTATTTTCTTGGACCATACCACTACGGGAGATGGCTGTGTTGCGGCTTTGAATGTGCTTGCCGTGATGAAACAAATGGGACAAAAAGTTTCAGAACTAAATGACTTAATACAGGATGTTCCTCAGGTCTTAATTAATTGTCGAGTCAAAGTGAGAAAAGAATTGGAATCCTTAAAAGGTTTCAATGAATTGATCACTGAAGCGGAAAAGGAACTCAAGGGCAATGGCCGCATTTTTGTCAGATTTTCGGGAACAGAGCCTGTGATCAGAGTCTTAGTAGAAGGTCCTAATAAAGCAAAAATATCAGAACTTGCAGATAAAGTCGCAAGCTTTTTGGATAGAGAGTTATCTTAAGAAAATGAAAATGCGAAAAGAAAAAATAAGATTAGGTGTGAACATAGATCATGTGGCAACCCTCAGAAAGGTCAGGGGGAATACCACTTCCTACCCAGATCTTTTGCATTTATCACAGCTGGCAGCCAAGGGTGGAGCCGATCAAATCACAATCCATTTGAGAGAAGATCGAAGACATATTCAGGATATGGATGTGAAAAAAATCTGCTCTCATTCTTTGATAGATGTGAATCTAGAAATGGCGTGTACGGAAGAGATGACACGTATCGCTCTTAAAAATAAACCACAATGGGTTTGCCTCGTCCCTGAAAATAGAGCTGAACTCACCACCGAAGGTGGACTCGATGTGGAAGCAGCAAAAAATAAAATAAAAAAGGTCATTGATAAAATCCAAAATAAAGGAATAGAAGTCTCTCTATTTATAGAGCCGAATCTAAGACATGTCCAATTAGCTTTTGATCTGGGGGCTGATGCCATTGAATTTCATACCGGGAAATGGGTTCGCCTCGTCCAAAAAAATCAAAAGAGAAGTGAATTTAATAAATTAAAGAAAGCAGCTCAACGTTGTCATCAATTGGGGATGCGTGTTCATGCTGGTCACGGTTTAGATTTGGAACACACACAGCTTATTAAGAACCTCCCCTATTTAAAAGAGTTGAACATTGGCCATTCCATAATCTGTTTTTCTTTAGAGCAGGGGATTGAAAAAACAGTCAGAAAATTCAAATCTATTTTGAAGTAAGAGCTTTCAAATAGAATTTCTCATATTGAGAAACTCTATTTGAAAATAGAAATTTTTGTTTTAAGACTTTACCTATTGTCAGTCACTTGCTACAATATGAAAATGGGCGCTAATAGAAAACTCGTCTATTTGGCTTTTTACTTCTTGTTATCACTGGCTCTTTTGGTTGCACCAACGTCTTGCTCAAATAATAAAAATGAGGATACGGTTACTGATTGCAGCTCTGCGGATGACAGCTTAAAAGATCCAAAAACAATGGGTGAAATAGTCAATTTAATAAATGCACTTCCTAAACCAGTCAGTTTAACTTGTTTTTTGAATGCTTTGAAGCCTCCTTTAAAAGTCTTTGCGGTTAATAGCACTAGCAGCGCCCAGTCAGCAGTTGGCAATGCCAGCCCACGGATTTTTATTCTGAAGGATAAATTATCTTTAAGTGTTGTGCCCGCGGGAATTGGGAAAGATTTACTAGAACTTGGTGAGCTCTACGCGAGTCAAAGTTTTAAGGCTGAGATCAGGTTCCCGGTTGAAGGGAATATAAACATGGCAGGACTTAACAGTTATCTTTCTGGTGGGGCAGGTACTTCAACCTGTTCTGGCTGTCACCTTCATGAATCTAAAATGTCCTATCAAAATACAAGCGGAACTTTTATTTCAGATATTTTTAGACCTGACGAAAGTAAACGGGTTGGAAAAGCTTTTATGAAAATTGAAACGGATATTTGTAAATCAGACGTGAATAAATTTCGCTGTGACATGCTCAAGGCTATTTATGTCAATGGGCAAGCCACTGATGATATTTTCCCCTATTAACGTGAACTCGCACTAGAGCCTCATTTTGCTGGCTTTGGAGCCATTGGTTGCACGGAAGATTCTCCTGAAACAACGGTATTTGTTGTATCAATAATTAGTTTCTTTGGAATCACCATCATAAAAATACATCCACTTCCTGGTGTGTTTGTCACAGAAATTTTTCCATGAAGGAGGGAGACGGCTCGTTTCACAATGGTTAATCCAAGCCCTAGTCCACTCAATTCTTCGCCTCCGGTATTAAATGGCTTAAAAAGAGAATCAATTATTTTAGATGGAATTCCCCCACATTCGTCTTCAACTTCAATGACAACATTTTCTGATGAGGAAGCCGCTTGTAAAGTGATTGAGCCATTTACTTTTGAGTATTTAAGTGCATTTTGCAAAAGATTAGCAATGGCCGATAATAATAATTGCCGATCTGTTTCTATATAAAGTTCTTCTTGTATATTGGTTTTAATTGTTTGATTTTTCGTTTTTGCTTCACTTAGGGAGGTAACTAGTAATTGATCAATGAGAAAGTTTAATTGAAATTTTTCGACGTGAATTGTGGGATCTGATCTCATGCGTACTTCGGATAGGGAGCTATCCATGAGTTTTCGCATTCTCGTAAGGCTTTCTTCTAGAACTCTTGCGGTGCTACCTCTGGATCCGACGATTCCATTCTTGATCATTTCCTGAGCCATGGTCGCGCTCGAAAGGGCATTTCTGAGCTCGTGAACAAGAAAACCTAAGTGTTGAACTTCCTTTTCTTCTTTAATCTTTACATTTTGATATTGAAATTCAGAGACAGATGAGGCGATGGCAATATCAAGACATAAATTGAGATCATTAAACTCTTGAGTGGAAATATTAGAATTATTCCGCTGAGCGTATTCGGTAATTGCCTGGCACATGGCTCCATAGGCATGAACCACGTGGGAAATGGTATAATTTAATTTGAGCAATTCCTTTCCATGAATAGCAGCTTGAGTCAAAATATTTTTTTCAGAATTCCCTAAGTGAGGACTTTTTAGATATTCAATCAAATGATCAAAAAACAATGGGAGCCCTGCCCTTAGTTGGGCCGAAGAAGGCAAGCTTCCTGCCAGTTTGATCGTTTTCTCTTCGGTGAGAGCCAGAATTTCTATTCTATTTTTTTCCAAAAATTCATAGAGCATATTCCTCCAAACTTTATTTAAATAATAAATAAAAAGGCATCATTGAAATAAGTATGATATAAATCATACTTATGGTTACAAAAAAGTCTGTTCTGGTTGTTGATGATTCAACTGAAAATCAAGAGTTGCTTAAAATCATATTTCAAAAATACAGCATCGACGTTCACTGTACATCTAACGGTGAAGAAGCGCTATCATTATTAAATAAAATATCCATTTTACCCGACTTGATTATTTTAGATCTTCAAATGCCCATTATGAATGGGTATCTGTTTAGAAAAGAACAGTTAAAAAATAAAAAGTTCACAGATATTCCTGTTATCGTCATGTCCGCAGATGATGTTCCTGACTTAAATGAAAAAATGGAGTTTCCTCAAGGAGTCTTAATAAAGCCAGTTCAGTTTGATTCTCTTATTAAAACTGTTATCTCTGTCGCCCCCCTCCTGCGGCCACGATTTAAGACTTTTCAATAGGGCTCCTAGTGCCCTAAAGGGCCTTGTTAACTTTTGTTCTCAAAACAAGACTAAAAAATAGAGGTAAAATCAAGACGATACCATACATTAAAATACATTAATTTGATTTTAATTTTGAATTTATTGGCCACAGCTAAGCTATTCTTATAGCCAAGAAATTAACAAGCTTGAGCTTAAACAAAAGGAGTTTCAAATGAAAAAGGTACTATTAGTTTCGTCAATATTAGTGATGGGGTTAGTTACAACTTCTATGGCTGAGGAATCTTCAAAGCCATCTGAAAACCCATCTGAAAAGCGAGAAGAAGTCGTAAAAAATCGTCTCGAAAAACAAGAGAAAAGGATTGAAGAAGGTGTGAAATCAGGGACCATCAATACCGAAGAAGCAAAAAAACTAGAAGCGCAACAAAATAGAATTGAAAAAGTGGAAAAAAAGGCAATGAGTGATGGAAAGATGACTCAGAAAGAATTTCATAAAATTGAAAAAATGCAAAGTGCTGCTAGTAAAAATATAAAAGTTAAAAAACATAATCAAAAATAATAAGTGTAAGCATTAAGGAACTGTCGATAAAATAGCTGGCGCGATAAATATCGCCAGCTATTTTATTTCGTGTCCAGTTCCATATTTTTGTGGAGCTTGAAGATAAATTCTCTGAGATTCTGGCAGCCATTGATTGAGCTGTTCGCGACGATGGACATCAGATGGATGCGTGGACATCCATTCTGGTGGCGTGGCCCCCCCTTTGAGAGCTCCCATTCTTTCCCAAAGTTTTATAGATTCGGATGGATCATAACCGGCTTTTGCCATATAATTTTGACCAAACTGATCGGCCTCAGATTCATCGCCTCGAGAAAATTTTCTATTGAAGAAAGTGAGGGCAATGCCGGCGGCAGCCCCTCCTAGACCCGTAAGAAGTCGACAATTTTCCGTTTTGCAAAGTAATTGACCGCCAACCGCCGTGGCCACGCCAATCAAGGCACCTGTTTGTTGTTCTTCAATAGCTCTGGCATAACCTTTTAGTCCATGTCTGCGAGTGGCATGGGCGACTTCGTGTCCTAGGACGGCAGCCAGGGCTCCTTCTGTTTTAAGAACTGGCATGATTCCTGTGTAAACAGCTATTTTCCCACCAGGCATGCACCAAGCATTTGGTTCTGGAGATTCAATGAGAATGGCTTCCCATTGAAAGTTTTCACCAGAAGCGGCGGCAATCCGTTTGGCCACACGCTGAACCATGGCATTCCAATCTTGTCGGTTTGAGATTTTAGATTTTGCTTTAATATCAGAATAGGCTTTAGCTGCTTCCGTATTAATTTCGCCTTCACTTGGAGTTTGACCATTGGTAAGGGTTGAGCAGTTGACACTGCTAAAGAGAATTAAAAATGACAAAGCAATAAGAAAAATAATTTTTATCAAATTCACGGAACCTCCATTTTGGGCCCAGTCTAGCACTAACAATCTACGGAGTGAAATTATTACTGTCTAAATTATGAGTCTTGATTTCTTTTTTTTACGTAGGTAGAAGCAGTCCTGAGTTATGTTTTTTTGGATTTAAATAAATTCAATAAAAATAAACTAGAAATATTTATTAAATTTAAACTAAATATAAACTAAACCTAAATTAAATAAGGATTATCAAATGAAAAATATTTTAATGTTTATGATGTTATCTGGCTCTGTATTATTTGCTCAAACTCCCGTCTTTACCCAGATGGTGTACCTTCAGTCTAAAAATGGGGTTAAAATTGATGTGGAACTCAGAAGATATTGCTATGAAAAAGACTGCCCCATTAAAGATATCACCGTAAGACTTCCAGGAGCAGGGTATTCAGATAATCGGTATGATGGGACAGTTCATGTGGTTTCTGTCGTACGCTGTCCAAACTCTCAGGAGTCGACACAGGTTCTCAAAGGCCAACGTTCTGGATCTTACCCTGTTTTTGGGGAATTTGTGTTTTATACAAATTATGTTAATTCAAAATGCGTTAGTGAGTTAGCCGTTTATTCTGGGAATCAATGGATTGTTGATCCTATGACGGGAAAAAATAATTTTAATATTAATTATTAAGCCGCTGATCCCTCATTACTTTTGTCCGTGGCCAAAGGTAGGTTGATCGAGAAAATGGTGCTTCCAGGAAGAGAAGCACATTGAATATCCCCTTTATGGGCCCGAATAATCCCTAGAGACACGCTCAGGCCAAGCCCTGTTCCTTGGCCAACATCTTTGGTTGTAAAAAATGGAAAAAACATTTGTTCTTTGACCTCTTCGGTGAGGCCGCGTCCATTATCTATAATCTGTATAAGAATTTGCGTTCCTTCCACCTTACTGTTGATGATAATCTTCGGTTCTGCCATACCTTGAACGGCTTCAATCGCATTTTCAACAATGTTAAATAAGGCTCTGGAAAGCTGATTTTTTTGCCCATCAAGTGAAACATTTGGGACAGTTTCTAATTCAAATTGAATCCCACACATTTTCATTTTTTCTTTAAAAAAGGAAGCGGTGAAATCCATCAACTCATTTAAAGAAAAAACCTTGTTATCTTCGTTCGTTGATTCTCGAGCAAAATACTGTAGCCCCCTGACAACATTTTGAATTCTTAAATTCACATTTGAAATCTTTTGAGCGCAGGAATTGATAAAACCTGACGGATCCATCTGGGGGTTTTTGCTAAGGTAACTTTGAATTTTGAAGACCTGTCCACCCGAAATTGCGAGTGGATTATTGATCTCATGGGCGATTCCGGAAGCCATGCTTCCAAGGAAGGCTAATCGTTGAGAATTAAGCGCATTGGCTCGCTCTGTTAAAAGTTTGTCTTGGGTTTCCCGTAGTTTTTTGAGAGCGGATTCTAGGTTCTCTCTGCCAATTTGAAGATTCAAATTATTTTCAACCCCTCGAACCATCATCTTGGAGAGTCTTCGACTGATTGAAAGAAGGTAGAAGAAAAGTATCAACAAAAAACCAGGAATAGCAACAGCCTGGGCAGGGAGGGATCCTTCGAAAAACCGGTAAATATAAATTGAAGAAGGAAAAAGAAGACAGACGACGTAGAAAAAAACCTGAATTCGTGGAATGGTAACGAGTGCCACTGGAGCCACGGAGGTAAATCCAAACATTAAGGAAAGGGCCACGAGTCTTTCGATTCCGTCGATTTTTGAAAACCAAGCATCAAAACAAAAACCAAGTCCCCATAAGAAAGAGTTAACAATGACTGCGGCTTTTAAGTATTTTTCATTATTGTAAACATTTATTTTTTTTTGATGCCGAGGTAAGACAAAACCGCTCTAAATGTGGTTGCCAGGCCAATCCCTACTCCTAAAATAAAAATAGGTCCCGTAAGAACTCTATAGCCAAACTGATAAAGAATTCCAACAAAGCTTAATACGAAAATAGATCCAATAGAGGACGCCATGCTCCTCTCAAAATGCTCAACGACCAGGATATCCTTCACTCGTTGCTTTAAATTCACCTTTGAATTCGACTCCAAATTTAAATCGAAATCCCAATCGACTTTCTTTAATTCCATGTCTCCTCGTCGGAGGATTTTAGAAAAGAATAAGCCAGACTCAAGACTGGTCTAAGCGGTCGAAGAAGTTGTTGGGGTAGCTGGGCCAGATTAAAGGTAATCGATGCGCATTCACAAAAAACATTTGAATGCTTATTTTATTCCCATTTATGATTGATTTGTTATGATGGACGAGATGACTAGTTTTTTTTTAAGATCAAAGGTTGAAAGATTTAATCAAAAAATGGCTTACTTTGCAAAAGTAAGATTGATTTTGGGCGGTACCATTTTGTTTTTTTGGATTGTTCCCATCTTTAAGGAAAATTTAATTTATCCCTTTTATCAGCTAAGCTTCTTAGGGGTAGGGGTTTTTTTATTAGCCATCTATTTTCAGATGAGGCAAAAAGACTTTTTAATTTATCTAAATGGAAGATTGAATCTTGAAAAAAGAAGCTTATTTTTTCAAAGAAAAATATCAGGAATGGAATATAAAAAAGAGGATAAAGTTGATATTTCTGGCTATCATATCCCTCGAAATTCATTGTGGGAAGATTTGGATATTTTGAAAGAAAAAAATCTATTTCATTTTTTGAATATAACTAAAAACTTAAATGCGGGACAGAAAATAATTAATTTGCTAAGCCAAGAAAAGGTGTCGGAAAACGAGGTTGTCAGCAATCAACGTAAAGTAAAATTTCTAACTCAAACGAAGGGAACACGAAAAATTCTGTTAACCATTTTATCTGAAATTTCAGACAAAATGTCCTTAGAAAATGTAACTATTTTGATGCAAAAGAAACTGGTTTTTAAGGAATCATTAAAATATATAATTTATGTATATTATTTATTTCTTTGGTTTTTGTATTTGGGAGCTGCCTTTTTTGAGTTTAAACCATTTTATATTCTGGGTTGGATAGGTCTTCTTATTCTTTATGCGTTGGTTGGTTTAAAAATAAAAATTTTAGAAAGCTATCCTTGGGTCGTCAGCTTTGATTCTCAAATCAAACGTCTAAAAAATACTTACAAGTATTTAAATAGATTGTCCCAGCAATCCTATCAAGAAGGTGTCCCCTTACTTTTAAATTTTCAAAATAGGGAAAAAGGTTCTGAAATTAATAGAGGGAATTTTTCAAGCATGATTCAACAGCTGGATTTAATTTCATCTTGTTTGGGAATCCGACAAAATTTTATTGTTTATGCATTTGTACACGCTTTTTTACCATGGGATTTTTTTTGGACTCTGCGACTGGAGGTTTTAAAAAATCAGTTAACTCAACTGTTCCCTCAATGGATAGAGGACTTGTCTGAGCTGGAATGTTATGCCCAAATTGCCGAATTTAGTCAGAACTTACAGCATTCTTGCTGGCCAAGCTGGCACACAGAACCTGTTTCTTTAAAAGCTAAGCAGGTCGTTCATCCTTTGATGGATCCCAAGATTGCCGTTCCTAATTCTATCGATTTAGAATTTCAAAAAAATCAACTACTATTAATTACGGGCTCCAACATGGCAGGGAAAAGCACTTTTCTGAGAACCTTGGCCGTGAACCAAATACTCGCCAACATGGGATCTAGGGTGACGGCCAGTGAATTTGTGTCCTCCCCCCTGCAGGTGCTGACGTCTATCAAAAGAACGGATTCCTTAGAGGACGCTTTTTCCACTTTCTATGCAGAGGTAAAAAATTTAAAATGGATTTTAGATCAGTGTCAGGCTCAACCTAGTATTTATTTTATCGATGAAATTTTTAGAGGGACGAATAACAAAGAAAGATTGCTTGGCTCACAAAAATATATTGAAAAGATTTTAGGAACAAAATCAATCGGGATGGTGACCTCCCATGATTTAGAATTATCCCAAATGGCCAAGGAAAACACGGCCATTATTAACGAACATTTTGCAGACAGAGTTGAAAATGGTCGCATGTATTTCGATTATTTAAAAAAAGAAGGCCCTTGCCCCAGCACCAATGCCCTCAAAGTGATGGAGTTGGAAGGGTTGTTTTAAACTCATCTTAACAAACTTGCCCAGCTTGCTAAAGTTAGTTTGAGCGATCAGATTCGTCCCATGAGGACGAGAACAAGAATGATCACTACAACCAAGCCTAAGCCACCGCTGGGACCGTAACCCCAATTTCTGCTATGAGGCCAAGTTGGAATGACACCCACTAACATTAGGACCAGAAGAATTAACAAAATTGTTCCAAAACTCATTGAGGCCTCCTTTAATTATGACTCGGATTAAGTCTATTATTTAATTTGTTCAGATTTGTCTTTGATATCATCAGTAGCATTCTCTATTTTGTGTTTCATTTTTTTACCAAGGCACTGTATTTTTCCATTGATCATTTCACATGTCTTGTCTTGAATGGCTCTGGCGCCCTTCTTGACTCCAGTTTTTGTGTTGCGGGCCGCTTTATGGAGATCTTCAGTTATCGTAGTTTCTTCAGCAAGGGTTGCGAACGCCGGTAATGAAAAAGAAAGAAAAATTAAAAATTTTAACATTTTGAAACTCCTATCTGAAAACATGACTTTGCTTTCAAGTCCCAATAAATAACTATCTTTTGGCTGAATGAGTTGGTTGGCTTGTTTGACTTTTTTATTTCTTCTACGATGTAGAGATTGCAACTTAAGGCCCTACTTTAGATCAACTTGTAGTCGAATTGAGAAAAAGGCACGGGAAAAAAAGCCCCGCTCAAGGCCAATTTTTTACCGAAACGTCTCAATTGCTATCTGCAACCTTGAAAAGCCGCCCAAGAAAGTAAACTCATAAGTCTATGCTAGCGATTGAGCGAAATATAATTAAATACAACTTTTGCCCCTTCGTAAAGTTTATGGTAGAGTCATCCATAAAAAATGGGTTAATGAAGGTAATTGTAAAAATATGAAACTTGAGAAAAATTTATTCGATGTATTGCGGCTTCAAACAGGTGAAATTCTTTTAAAAGCTTTCCAGAGCTGGGAAGAATATAAAAATTTAGAAATGAGCCAGCGCTTAACTCTCCAGCAAGTATATGGATTCCTGGTGGAGCCTCCCCAGAAGGAGTTTGGTGACTTGGCATTTGGGGCTTTTGCCTTGGCGAAAGTATTTAAAAAAGCTCCTCCTCTGGTGGCACAAAATCTCTGTGAAAAGATAATTTCTCTTCCAGAATATGACCCTCAGTTTGCCCAAGTGATCGTTCAAGGGCCCTATATTAATTTTAAGTTTTCTTCACGTGCCCTAAGTGAGAATATTCTCACTCCCATATTAAATGGAAGTTATTTTAAAAGAATCATCTATAAGACGGCTCCAAAAACCATGGTCGAGTTCTCTCAACCGAACACTCACAAGGAACTTCATGTGGGTCACATGAGGAACATGTGTTTGGGTGATTCTATTGTCAAATTGATGAAAGCCGCTGGGATTCCGGTGATCACTTCCACTTTTCCTGGAGATGTAGGGGCTCACGTAGCTAAGTGTCTTTGGTATTTAAAATACCACCATCAACAGCCACTTCCCACAACTCAAAAAGGGGAGTGGATTGGGAAGATATACTCCATTGCCCATAATAAGTTAGAGGATGAAATCGGAACAGATAAAGAAGCGCAGAACAGAGAACAATTGACCGAGATTTTGAAACAATTGGAGCGAAAAAAAGGAGACTTTTTTGATCTCTGGAAAGAAACCAGAAACTGGTCTATTGAGCTCATGAAAGAAATTTATCAATGGGCAGGTATTAGTTTCGATTACTGGTACTGGGAATCTGATGTGGATTCTGACTCTGTTCAGTTGGTTAAAAAATATTTTCATGAGGGAAAATTAAAAGAATCGCAAGGTGCCATAGGCATGGATTTTACCGAAGAAGGTCTTGGGTTCTGCATGCTTTTGAAATCGGATGGTACCGGACTCTATGCCACCAAAGACTTAGAATTGGCCCGAAGGAAATTTCAAGATCATCAAATTGAAAAATCAATTTATGTTGTGGATGTCCGACAAGCCCTTCACTTTAAACAAGTCTTTCGTGTGTTAGATGTGCTTGGTTTTGAGCAGGCTAAAAATTGTTTTCATCTACAGTATAATTTTGTTGAGCTGCCTGATGGCGCTATGAGCTCGCGCAAAGGAAATATCGTTCCTTTGGTGAAGTTGATCAAAGAGATGGAAGCGAAAATTGTAAAAAATTATCTTTCTCGCTATGAAAGTGAATGGTCTCAAGGGGAAATCAATTCAACGGCTCAGATTGTGGCCCAAGGTTCGATTAAGTATGGAATGCTTCGACAAGATCCAGCTAAAAAAATTGTTTTTGAGATGGAAGAATGGCTCCGCTTAGATGGAGAAAGTGGTCCTTTTATTCAGTACTCTTTTGCCAGGATTAACAGTCTCATTACCAAATTATCACTGGATGTGTTTCAACAGCAAATGGATGTTTTCAATTATTCATACCAAAATTTGTCGATGGACTGGTCTTTACTAAAAGAAAAAGCAGAGATTGAGTTGATTCAAATTCTCATGTATTACCATCACCAAATCATGCTTTCGGTGGAAAGTTATAAACCCGCGACCCTTTGTACTTATCTTTATGATGTGGCAAAACGATTTAATTTCTTTTATCATGAAAGCCCCATTTCTCAAATTGAAAATAGAGACTTGAAAAAAGCGCGATTGGGATTAGCCTTGGGTGCGGGTTTGGTTTTGAAAAATGGTTTAGAGCTTTTAGGAATTCCTGTTCCAAAAAGAATGTAGAAGGTGTGATTTGACCAGAATGGTGTAAACAAAAAATTACAAAAAACTGTAGAAATAAAAAATAATTTTCTCAAATTGTAATTGACTTGAAACTAGGGCTAGATATCTTCGACGATACTATGAATAAAATAAAAAAGTCTGATTCAATTCATCCTGTTGTTTGGCTAATTCTTTATATTCCTTTTGGAGCGCTCTCTGGATTTGTCGGTGTCGCGTTGACTTTTCTTGCCACTCGCAGTGGACTTTCGGTTACGGAAGGATCACTTATCATTGGATCACAAATGTTGATTTCATGGCTTAAATGGTTGTGGGCTCCCATGGTGGACATCACGCTGTCGCCAAAGAAGTGGTATGTGATTTCGACAGTTTTATCTGGTGTTGGCGTCATGGCCATGGCGATCATTCCTTTGGGAAAAGACACATTGGGCCTCATACTCCTGATCATTGCCTTGGCAAATATTATTAATTCTGTCGTAGGCATGGCAGTGGAAGCGATGATTGCAAAACTAACCCCTCAAGATCAAATTGGCAGGGTGAGCGCCTGGTTTCAAGCCGGCAATTTAGGTGGGGCAGGTCTAGGGGGAGCCTTTGGGTTGTTCCTTCTTCAGAAATTGCCTGAGCCTTGGATGGCGGGTGTTATCATGGGTTTACTTTTTATTTTATGTTGTGTCGCTTTGTTGCCTCTTCCAAACGTGAACGCACATGTCAGCCACCAGCGTCCCGCAGAAGCCGTAAAAACTGTGGTTATTGGTTTTTGGGAGATGATTAAGGATCGGGTCGGAGTTCTCACCGCTACCATGTGTATCCTCCCGATTGCCACGGGGGCAGCTTCGGGAGTTCTCACTCAAGCCACGGTGGCGGGTTATTGGGGGGCTGGTGCTGAGCAAGTAGGTTTGGTTCAAGGGCTTTTGTCAGGATTAATAACGGCTGTTGGTTGTTTTTTGGGGGGGTGGGTTTGTAATCGGATGAGTGCCCACAAAGCCTACGGCATTTTCGGTATTGCTTTGGCCTTTATTGCTGCTGCCATGGCGGTTTCTCCGGCGACAGTAAGCATGTATGTGGTGTGGAATATGATTTACGCCTTAGGAGTGGGGTTGTCCTATGCGGCTTTCACAGCCATGGCTCTATCCGCTATCGGAAAAGGAGCAGCAGCTACGGGATACAATGTTTTCGCCTCTCTTTCGAACTTCCCTATTTGGTGGCTTGGGCTTCTTTTGGGATGGGTCGCTGATATGAAAGGGCCTCGTGCGATGCTTATTACCGAAGCCATCTTGGGCTTGCTTGGGGTCTTGGTATTTACCCTGGTTGATTACCGTATTAAGGGAAAAATAAAATAAAAATCTTTTAGAATGAAGGGGTTATGAATGATTAAAAAAAATGGTTTTAGTCTTACAGGAGTTCTTATTGCCACCGGTATTGGGGCCCTCATTTTTGGATTTATTGCAGATATGGTTATTTACCAGTATAAAGATCAGAAACATCTTTCACAAAAATTAGAAATGACAGATTTTGCAAATACACTGATAGCTACCTTTGCAAAACCTGGAAACTGTACTTGTCAATTTATCAACAATGCAACAAATCCAAATTTGGCAAATTTTGGAGCCCTTCATTTTGATAGCACCAACGTTTCAGGAACTGAGAGTATCTCGGTGAATAAACTATTTTCTGGATGTTTGGGTGGTGCTAATCCGCCAATTTTACTAGCGGCCAACAATCAACCTCTGCATGGATCGCAAGACCTTATTGTGGACACGGTTAAATTGATCAATCTGAAACCAAGTGGAGGTGGAGCTAATCCTAATGATTGGCAAGGACAATGGCAGGTCATCTTCAAAGTGGCCTCAGGATCGTTAAATAAGCCAAGTCCTCCGGTAATGGTAACTCAAAAATTTACCATTGATCCAACAGTTCCTACGGTGGCATTAATTAGCTCTTGTAATGGAATTTCATCGGGGACAGGAACAACCAATTTTTTAGCTAAATGGAGTGGGATCACAGGAATGCTTATGGATTCAGGAGTGTATGAGGATCCCTTGTTAAAGAAAATAGGGATTGGAACCACCACCCCTACCAATCAGCTTGAAATAGTTACAGAAGGGCCACCCTTTCAAACTCGAAGTACGATCTCTACTTATTATTCTGGCGCAGGTCCACATTATGGGGGGTCCTTTTTGACAAGAGAAGCAAGGGGAACTATGGCTGCCCCAACAGCTGTTCAAACAACAGACCAGCTAGGCTATTATGCTTTTCAAGGTTATGACGGCACTGGTTTTTTCCCGAACACTAATGTCACTGGGATAACATCCTATGCAACTGAAAATTGGACACCCGCCTCACGCGGTAGTAATTTGGCCTTTTTAACAACTGCAAACGGTTCTTCGATAGCAAATATTAACATGACGATCGCTAGCAATGGTAACGTCGGGATTGGAACTAGGACCCCAGATGATACTTTGGAGGTAGTTTTTGGTTCAGGCAGAGGAATCACGGCTACTAAATTTGGTCAAGTTGGTGCGAGGGGAGGCGCTGTCCAAGTGCGAGGATCTCGCGGTACCCAAGCGGCGCCATCAGCCCTATTAGCAAATGATTACCTTGGCTGGGTTTATGGAGAGGGTTATTCCGGTGCTGGGTTCACGTCCCATGCGACGCCTACAGGTATGGCTATAGAAACAACTGAAAATTGGAATGCAACAAACAATGGATCAAGGCTTTCTTTTTTCACGATTCCCAATGGAACAGCAAATGGGCTCGAACGCATGACAGTGCAAGAAAATGGCAACGTCGGTATTGGCACAACCACCCCTCAACAGAAATTGGATGTCAATGGAACCATTCGATTTGGACCTGGAGGCGGAATGCTTCAATCTGTTCCTGTTGGAAATTTTGGCGGAAAGGAAGCTGTATTGACCGTTGCAGATGGACTTGGTGGAGCCAATGATGAAATTTGGATCGGCCCCAATACGGGGGGATACATTGGACATGTCCAAATTAATGCTTCAACCATTCACATGAATAACTCTAATGCTGGCGGCGGTTTTATTTTAACTGGCGATAAGGTTGGAATTGGCACAGCCGCACCAGGCTTTAAACTTGAGGTGAATGGAACGGCTTATGCGGCAGGAGCGGCTGGGGCCTTGTCAGACTCAAGACACAAACAAGGGATATTGCCACTGTCTGACGATGTCCTTGATCAGGTTTTAAAGCTGAATCCCGTAAAATTTGAATGGATTAATCCAAAAGATAAAGGGATGCAGGGCACACAAATGGGCTTTGTGGCTCAAGAGGTGCAGCAACTATTTCCATCAATGATTCTTACAAGTAGCAATGAGGAAAAAACTTTGGGAATAAAATATAACGAAATGACAGCTTTATTTGTAAAGGCCTTTCAACAGTTCTTTCAGTTGTGGATGAATGATGTTGAGAAAAAAACAGATGATATTTTGAGGTTTGATACGGCTCTTGAAAACATGAGGACTGAACTTGAACAGGCAAAACAGGACAATTTGATTTTAAAAAACTATATTTGCAATAAAGATCCAAAAGCAATTTTTTGTAGTGGCCATTAAAGACTCGTGTAAAAATGACGACGATAACGTCATTTTTACTATAAATTTGACAATACTGTCGTCATTTTAAATACTCATAGAAATTCTATCAAGGGACTCTTGTGCCAAGTGGTGGCAGAGTCTGATCTGAGGAGTTATATTGCTCTTTATCTGGATCAAGAAGTTGCGAGAGAAGGCTTGGTTCGAAACTTACCTTCTTTTTCTCGATTTCTTGAAGTAGCTTCGCTTTGTAACGCTGAACAAGTTGATTTTACAGCTATGGCAAATGATTCTCAGGTTAAAAGGACAACGGTTCATGAATACTTTCAAATCTTGAAAGACACCCTAATCATTCATGAGCTTTGTGCCTGGCAAGTGGCAAAAAAAAGAAAACCCGTGGCGAACTTAGCAACAACAGGAGGTTGATTTCATTTTAGATGGGAAGTATTCCATCGAAATCAAATCGGGTCCTCACCTGTCTAGCAAAGATATTTCTAGTTTGGTTATTTTATCTAAAGAGAAAATTATTAAAAAATTTTTCATAATTTATACGGGAGAGTCAGAGCAAAGACTTGGACCAAAGGGTATGATTCAAGCGGTTCCTTACCAGAAATTTTTAACTGAAATCTTGCCTCGGCTTTAGTTTAATATTTTGCGGTCCCTGAGTTTACAACTATGACCAAGATGGTATGGGATTGACGGTTCTTCGTTCAGTGGTTTACTCTTTAACAGCGGGGTGTTTATGGGCGAATTTAGTATTCTTCATTGGGCAGTGGTTCTGATTATTCTCTTACTTTTCTTTGGGCCTTCGAAGCTTCCGTCCTTAGGTAAGTCTTTGGGAGAAGCTATTCGTGGTTTCAAAAAGGGAATCAATGAGGTTGAGGATGTAAAATCAGAAGTTAAAACGGTGGCTGAACAAAAGCCAGACCAGCTGAAGTCAGCGGAACAACTCAAATCAATCGAATCTGCTAAGGTCGCGGAAAAGAAAGATAGTTAACACTCTCTCAGCAGTTCCCAGTCAAAAATAGTGTTGAATTGGAGAGTTTTAGGCTTGCTTGATTAAGAACTAATAAATCTTTTCCTGGGAGAAATCTTTTTTTCGAGACTGGTACTTATGTTCCTGGGAGAGATTTCCGTCGCTGAGGCCATAGCTTTCCTGGGTTTTTAAATGGAGTAATGTTTTTTCTGCAGTTTGCAACCCATGTAAGAAGTAAAGATAATTTTGAAGTTTAAAAATGAGTTCCGAACCGGATTCATTTAAAGCCTCGTACCTCAAATTTCCAAGTCCCAGTTTCCTCCACGAAGAAACATATTTTATGGCTGATTGCGCTTTTGCATGGAACATGGTGTTTCGGCACTCATGATCTGGCTTGATCCAATGAAGATGATTAAATTGATCTTTCAATTGGACAAGATGTTTTTCGCAGGGCTTGCCGCAGTCTTTATAGCTGGAGCCATTACTTAAAAAGGCAGCAAAAACACAATGCTCCATATGAAAGCTTGGCATGTATTGATGAACGGTGATTTCTAGTTTTTCCGCCGGTGATTTTTTTAATATATTTTCTACTTGAAGTTGGTTGAGGTCGTAGGAAAGACAAAGGCGGGAAAGTCCCTTTGACAAAAGGTAGGCAACAGTGAAGTGATTGGTGACATTTAAACTGAAATCCCCAATTAATTCTCCTTGAAAAGGTTGACTGTGTTGAAAGTAATAAAGGGCTCCCAAATTCCGTATCAAAATCACATCAGGATTTAAAGAAGCGATCGTTTTGAGGTTTGTATATTCTTGTGGTTTTAAAATTCTCGTGGTGGCGATTCCCACTTTGATTTTTTTATTTCGCAAGCTTTCCATGGAAGGTCGATAGTCTCGGCCAAATTCAAAATCCAGAAGTATGAAATTAAAATCAGAAGCTTGAAATTTATTTTCATCTAGGGCTAAAATAAAATCTTCAACCTGTTGGCGATTTCTCAGTAAAACATTGAAGTTAATTTGTCGCAGGTCTGATATGTTTTCTAACTTTGTAGAATCGATAAAATTTGGATTCAAATCCTTACAAGAAAAAGATTTAAAATGAAAATCCTTTTCCGAATGGAAATCGATTCGATGAGTTTTTCTTTTTTCACTGAGCTCTTGAATTAAAGATTGTCTCAGATTTTTTAGTTCTTTGGCATTTAAAAAGATATCTTCATTTGTCGTTCGATGGATATTTAATTTTCGCAATTTAAACACACTACCACCCAGAGAAGAAAATTCATTTTGAATAGCTTCATCTGTGAGGGGGTGTTTTTCTGCGGGCACCCCATTTGACAAGGTTTCTTTAGTGAGTGAAAAACGGCCGTCAGAAATCTGAGCAAGTAAGGGTTTATGGAGCGAAAGAGTGATGGAAATATCAATAGGGATACGTTTAAAGAAATTCTTATCTTGAAAAGATTTGAGAAGGTCTTTTTTTTGCTCTTTTTGATGATTTAAATAAAGCTTAGCATTTTTGAATTCTCTCTCCACTCCATTCCCTGGCGTGAAATCTTTTGAAATGCCAATCCGGTACAAATTATCTTTTTCTTTTTTAACAGAAAAAATAAAACTTCCCCATTCCTTTTTTTCAGATGAAACATCTAGGATCCAAAGTAGACCATCTCCCGAAGTTAAGTGGATGTCTTTTTCCAACTCCACCAAAAGTACAGGAGCCTTCAATTGAGAATCGTATTCGAATTGTAGGACCTTTCCAATTAAATTGCCTCGATGAGAGCTGTAGGTTCCATCAACTAATTTTTGGTGTTGGACGCCATGGAGCCACCCAGAAAAAAAACCGCGGGAATATTGTACTGCCATATTGTTTTTAGCAATTTGAATTTCTTCAGAGTTTAATGATCTTCCATTTAAATATTGATCCATGGCCTTTCGAAACTCTCTGGCGCAACTGGCAACATACTCAGGTGTTTTGAGGCGACCTTCTACCTTAAAACTCGTAACTCCTATTTTCATCAATTCAGGAATTTCTTGAATGCCGCACAGATCTTGGGGAGAAACAAGGAATTCTTTTTCCAAGTTTGTTTTCTTTTCACCATCCACTATCAATTCATAGCTAAAACGACAACTTTGCGCACATTGACCTCTGTTGGCTGATCTTCCCCCTAGGGACTCTGACGTGAAACACTGTCCTGAATAGGAAACGCAAAGGGCCCCGTGGACAAAAACCTCAAGCTCTTTGTGGGTTCTTTCTTTAATACTTTTAATTTCAGACAAGGAATTTTCCCTGCCAAGAACAAAGCGTTTAAAGTTTAAATCTTCAAGAAGTTGGATAGCCAGATCATTAGTGATGGTCATTTGGGTGGAGGCATGAAGTGGTTGATGGGGCGAGAGGCTTCGTAGGATTTGGGCTAACCCCAGATCTTGAATAATAAAGGCGTCTGGTTTTAGGGGCAGAACTTGGCAGACAGCTTCAATAACTTTTTCAAGTTCTTCTTCGAAGATCACAATATTTAAAGCAAGATTGACTTTGACACCAAAGAGGTGGGCGGTCTCAATAATATCTTTCAGTTCTTCTAATTCAAAATCATAGCTTCTTCCCCTAGCATTGAATCCAGGAAAACCCACATAAATGGCATCGGCTCCATTATGAATGGCTGCCAAAGCCATTTCTTTTTGCCCCACGGGCAGCAATAATTCAAAAGGGTTCGTTAATTCTTTCATTGAGAGTTAGGTCTTACTAAAGATTCCACGAATTTCCTATAGCTAACACGTTTTTGAATAAGCTACATGAACTGTCTAATTCTGAGACAGTTTTTGATTTTTCTGAGCTATTAAATGCAATTGATCAGACTTAGACCCCATTTTATTGGGTATGAAACGTGCAATTGAAATACTCGATGATAAAGGGTGCTGTCATATTCATATTTTTACTTATATTAGGTTGTGGAAAAGGGTTTAAGACCAAAGAAAATCCCTACTTAGAAAAAGTTATTGAAATCGAAGATGCCAAGCAAAAAGAAAATCGAGGAGCTAATAACGAAGATAATCAAGGAACGGCTCAGGAAAATCCAGACAAGCCATTGATCGCTGACTCTGGCGAAGTTATTCGTAAAGAAAAATGGACCCAGGACTTGCCTCAAAAGTATGATGATGTGGGTGACTTTTATCGTGTTAAAGAAATTCCTGGAATGTCTGAAAATGAAGTTTTAGATTCTGTTCAGACCCTAAATCCCGA
This sequence comes from Deltaproteobacteria bacterium, assembly GCA_017302835.1. Classification (NCBI taxonomy): domain Bacteria; kingdom Pseudomonadati; phylum Myxococcota; class Myxococcia; species Deltaproteobacteria bacterium. Next base: position 110,074 of record JAFLCC010000006.1, read on the forward strand.
ACAAGTTCAGGGATCAAAGACGGTTCAGTTGTATCGAGGAAAATTAATATTAAGCCAAGTGAAACACCGATTTATAGTGAGTTCAAATAAAAATGAAGAGGCAAGAGAGCTCGAGGTAACCGGGGATGTGACTTTTAGCAACCAGAGCACCTTTCCATTTGTTTTAAAAGGAAAAGCAACTGATTTCGAGTTCCCGTTAGAGATTGCTGACAAAAACTCTAATTTAAAGAATGTATTTAAGGCAAAGGCCATTTGTTTGAAAGAACCAGCTGAAAATTCCTCAGTCGGTGATTCAAATGCTTCAAATATAAGTGACGAGTGTGATAAATTAGCTATCGATTTTTATTACAAAAATAAGGATGTTTTTTACACCGATCAGTTAATTTCGAAATCTTTTATTACTGCTGAAATTCAACATCCTGTTGAGGAGTTTGTAGTTCCTAATGAGTATTTTAATGGGATCCCCGAGGAAGAGTTAACTGATTACGATAAAAAACAAAAAAAGGGAAAGCACGAAGAGCCTCCCAGCACTGAGGATATCGCTAATCCCGAATTGCCATCCTATTTTATTAATCCAAATTTAGAAGATGTTTCTGCACTTTACCCTGAGGTTAAAAAAACTATAGATGAAGCTAAAATAGAAAAAATTAAAGTTCCTAAGAAATTAAAGGTCCTGCCAGAACTGACTGGAGATGAAAAAATTCCAGAAGGTCCTGATTTGATAGGTCCACCTCCAGCCATGGATCTTAATCCTGGGTTACCGAAATCCCCACCTCTTGTGAAATCACCAAAGCCAAAGAAAGAAGAGGCAATTCCTAAGGTGGAGAGCCCTATCGCAGAGAACCCTAAGAAAGAGACAACTTTGCCTAACATAAAACCTGTTAAGCCGATCACGCCTGAATCCAAACCAGATGCCAAACCTGAATCCAAACCTGAATCCAAACCTGAAGCCAAACCTGAAGCCAAACCAAAGCAGCCTGTTGTCGATGGTCCTCCTGCTCATCGTCCACCTGCAAACCCTGCAAACCCTGCAAGTCCAGCAAGTCCAGCAAGTCCAGCTAAGCCTGGTGCTGCGGTTGTTGAGGTGACTGCCAATAATCAACGCCCTAAGGATCAGGCCTGGGGAAAGCCTCACACTGGGAGATATATCAAGAGCCAGCAAAGAACTATTTTCTTAACTCAGTCTAATAGTTTGCTAGAGGCTTTTCAAAAAATAGGACCCGATTCTGGATTTTCGATATGGAGCCCAAAAAAGTTAAGACATTACGGCACCTATGATATTGTCGAATCCATTGTCAATATAGGAGAATGGATCAAAGACAATATTCCTAGCTTCACCTTAAAAGTGAATGACATGTCAGGAAAAAATGGCGGAAACATAGGTCATTCTAGCCATAAAACAGGGATGGATGTGGATTTGTCCTATGTGACAAAGAATCCAAAAATGGCATTTATGGATATGGATCGAGTCAAAGGGGCCTTGCCACACCCTGAATTTCAGGGGGCTGAGCAGTGGAAACTTTTCAAAGCCGCTTTTGATTTGGCTCCTGTAGAGGTTATTTATGTGAATCGGAAGATTAAAAATGAAATGTGCCGGCAGGCCTTATTATCCAAGGATTTGCCGTCAAATACCGATACGAAATCAGAGGCAGCTAGAATGTTGACTCGCCTAGTGGTTATTGATAACAACCACGGTGACCATTGGCATTTAAGAATGGATTGTAAAACTCTTAATTTTATGAAAGTACAAAGAAATTGTATCTCTCAGCCCCAACCGTTTGTGGGGCCAGAATGTCAAAAAATCAGCCTGAAATAATACTTGCCATTGTGTATTATTTTGTTTAAATCATGTCTCAACCAATCAGGCTCAAAAAGTGTTTATAAATTTTTATAATCCGCCTCGTTTGAGAAAGGCATAGTATGAAACAGAAAACCCATTCGGGGGCAAAAAAACGCATGCGTTTGTTGCCAAGTGGTAAAGTGAAAAGAAAGCAAACTAAAATGCGTCACTTAAACTCTCACATGAAATCAAAAACCAAGAGACATTTAGGTCAAACAGCTTATGTTGACGATGCTAACATGTACCAAACAAGCCGAACGCTTGTATTCTAAGGAGAAAAAATGCCACGCGTAAAATCAGGTAAAACAAATCATGCACGTCATAAAAAAGTATTAAAAAGAGCTAAGGGTTTTTACTCAGCCGGCTCCAGAGCTTTCATCCATGCAACTGAAAAAGTGGATAGAGCTATGGCCTATATGTTCAAAGGTCGTAAGATGCGAAAAAGAGAATTTCGCGCTCTTTGGAATCAAAGGATCAATGCCGCAGCCAGATTGAATGGGACTTCCTATTCAAGACTTATTGGTGGGCTTATCAAAGCGGGTGTTGAGGTGAATAGAAAGAATTTATCAGAATTAGCTATTAATGATCCAACAGCTTTTACAAAAATGTGCGGTTACGCCCTTAAATAAGATAGTGAATTAAATCATCAGATTAAAGCAAATTAATAAAGGGCTTTCCCAAAGAAAGCCCTTTTCTTTTGGAAAAAAAATATGGGATCAGAGCTTCAAGAGTTTAAAAAAAGAAAAAAAGATCATATTCAAATGGCTCTTAATAAAGAATCACAGTATTTGAAAACAAATCCATTAGAAAAAATAAAATTAAAGCATACCGCGTTTCCAGAGTTAGATTGGTCAGAATTAGATTCTACATGTTATTATTTAGAGCATCAATTAGGAGCTCCTTTTTTTATAAGCTCTATGACCGCAGGACATGATAAGGGAATGGAAATTAATTTAGCACTTGCTGAATTAAGTGCTGAAAAAAAAATATTGATGGGAGTAGGGTCCCAACGGCGTGAGCTTTTTGATGATTCGGCAAAAAAAGAATGGAAAAAGCTCAGAAAAAAAAATCCTAAAGCTTTATTGTTATCAAATATCGGCTTAAGTCAGTTGATTCAAACTCCCGCAGATAAAATTCTTCAAATTATAGATAATTTAGAATCTATAGGCTTAATCATTCACACAAATCCCCTGCAGGAGTGCATCCAAAAAGAAGGAACTCCTCAATTTAAAATGGGGCTAAGTTCTATTGAAAGGTTAGTAAGAGCGGTTCCAGTTCCAGTGATTGTGAAAGAAGTGGGAAATGGTTTTTCAGAAGAAGACAGAAGACGCTTAAAAAATACAGGGATATACGCTTTAGATCTATCGGCGAAGGGAGGAACCGATTGGTCCAGAGTAGAAGCTCTTCGCTTTCCCAGGAATTCCAAAGAACGAGCCTCTGGATTTATTTTTTCGGAATGGGGTTATAGTCTTCCTGAAATGATGCTAGATAGTGAAAAATTAAATCTTTCATATGAAACCTGGGGCAGTGGTGGTATAAGATCGGGATTAGATATTGCGAAGGTTCTGGCTTTGGGCTGTCAAAAAGTGGGTCTGGCTCAACCCTGGTTAGAGGCTTTGTTAAAACCTGCGGCGAAAAATGGCAGGATTAGTGAGTGCAAACTAAATAAAAAAGCATTGTATGATTTTTACACTCAGATAGAGAAAGAAATGAAAGTAGCTCTTTTTTGTACGGGATCAAAAAATATTAAAGAGTTACAAAACAAAAAGGTTATGTATGTCGCGGATTAAAAACTTAAGTGATATATTCAAAGGTTTTTCAAAATTAAATTTAAATCAAAGAATTCAAAAAATTTTTGAAGCTGGGTCCATCAATGAAGAGGATTTAAAGTTTTTAAAGTCAGGTGGCCTCAAAGATACTCAATTAGGAGAAAAATTTATTGAAAATACAATTGGGTATTTTCAGATGCCTATGGGGGTAGCCACCCAATTTTGTATTGATGGCAAAGAGCTTTTTATTCCCATGGCCGTGGAGGAAACTTCCATCATAGCTGCTGCAAGTAAAACCGCAAAATGGATTAAAGAAACGGGAACTATCACTACCGAAGTTATGGGGACCGATATTATAGGGCAAATACAAATTGGAAAAGTTCGTCATCTTTCAAATCTTAAAAATGTAATTCACAAAAATAAAAACTTTCTTATTAATTTAGCTAATACAGAGGTCGTTCCTAATTTGGTTCAACGGGGTGGAGGCGTCCGCGATATACAGCTAAGGGAATTGAAAAGGGATGATGGTCAGGACATGGCGGTGATTCACATTTTGATGAATCCTTGTGATGCAATGGGGGCTAATCTCATCAACCAAGTTTGTGAGTTCTTAAAATCTCCAATTCAGGAACTGAGTAACGAAACGGTAACCATGTGTATCCTGTCCAATTTGGCAGATTCTAAAATAACAAGGGCCGTAGTTGAAATGCTCGTGGATGAGGAACTTGGAATAAAAATCCAAGAAGCCAGTTTATTTGCAGAACTGGATTCCTATAGAGCGGCTACCAATAATAAAGGCGTTCTTAACGGTATTGATCCGATTCTTATTGCCACGGGAAATGATTGGAGAGCCGTTGAAGCGGGGATCCATGCCTACGCTGCCAGATCAGGACACTACACTTCTATTACCAAATGGAGATTTGATAAAGACACAGGGATCCTGAAGGGAGTATTTGAAGCTCCTCTCATTGTTGGAACGGTGGGTGGAGTTACCAATTTGCATCCCATGGCAAAAATGTCACTTCGTATGTTAGGTGTACAGTCTTCCAATGACTTATCTAGAATAGCAGCAGCAGTTGGACTGGTCCAGAATCTGGGAGCTTTAAGAGCCTTGACCACTGTAGGAATTATTGAAGGACATATGAAACTTCATATAAAAAATTTAAGCCTAGGAGTTGGTGCCACTGAAACAGAAATTCCTCTGCTAGAAACCAAACTTGAAGAAATTTTAACACTTACCAAAAGAATCACCTTAAGTCATGCTATGGAAGTTCTTAAAGAGATCCGAACCAGTCAGCGAATGTGAAAACAGAATACTTTTCGTTAAAAATTCCAGGAAAAACTTTTATCTCCGGGGAGTACTTGGCTTTACGTGGAGGAAGCAGCTTGTTGGCCTCTACTCTTCCCGGGTTTGAAGTTTTTTTTATTCCTAAAAAGAAACAAACCAAAAAATTGGATTTGATTCCTCAACTTGCCGAAAAACATCAATTAAGTGTTGAAAAGTTTGATGTTTCCTTCTTAGGAAAAATTCAATCACCTGCGGAGATTTATTTTCAGAGACATCTAGAAGTGTTCAATGATTGGGAGATCCTTTTTTATGATGGCTATCAACAAAAAGGTGGGTTTGGGGCCAGCACCGCTCAATTTTTAGCACTTTATCAGTTTTGTCTTATTGAAAAAAATGATTTTAAGAATTTAAGTATAGAAGAAAAATCCCTAGAAACAATTCTTCTTGAATATTGGCAATGTCAAAGTGATTTAAGTCAAACGAGCCCCAGTGGAAATGATCTTTTGGCCCAACATTTTGCCGGTTTTAATATCATTGAAAAAGAATTTATTTCTAACAATCAAAATGAAGACAAAATTCAAAATAAAATGAAAATTCAACGTCGTTCGTTGGAATGGAAGTTCAAGAATTTAGATTTTACTCTTTGTTTGACGGGGAACAAAACTCCCACGCACACACATCTTCAAAACCTTAAAAGTTTTGATGAAAAAAAACTTGTTCAGATTCAAGGCAAAACTGAAGGGGCTTTTGATTCAGGAAATGAAAGATCTTTTGCAGAGGAAATTAACCATTGGTATGAAGAGCTCTTGGATCTTCAGTTAGTATGTGAAAACACTCAAAAATTAGTTAGGGATTTTAATAAAGAGATGAGTATCCATTCATCTCGAATGGCAATCAAAGGATGTGGGGCTTTAGGCAGTGATGTTCTTTTTATTTTGTATGACAAATCTGACACTTCATTGGTAAAAGACTGGCTCCATCATCATCAGCTATTAACTTCTTTTACATCTAATGATATATGGATCCAACCTATTCAGTTTGAAAGGAAAATATGGATTTAAAGGTGTATTCGGCTCCTTCAAATATCGCCCTTATAAAGTACATGGGAAAAACCAACGCCATGGATAATCTTCCAACGAATACTTCTCTTTCTTATACCTTAGAGCATTTAAGAACTTTTATAACCTTAGAAAAAAATGATAAAGATGAATGGCGGGTTTTGCAGGGTGATGGATTGTTTCCTTTAGTTTTATCAGAAAAAGGAAAGCAAAAGTTTATCAATCACTTGTCTTTTTTACGAGAACAGGCTCAGGTTAAAGAATTTTTTTTGATAAAATCGGCTAATAATTTTCCTTCAGATTGTGGGATCGCCAGTTCCAGTTCTAGCTTTGCAGCTCTGACAATGGCAGCAATGAATGAATTTCAAAAGTTATCCAATAACTTGTTAGATTTGTCGCCGTCTAACTTATCAGCGCTTTCTAGAAGAGGCTCAGGATCTTCATGTCGCAGTTTTTTTTCACCCTGGTGTGCCTGGAAAACCGATCGAGGATTTTCATTGGATTTCCCGTACACTCATCTACATCATATTGTTATTTTGGTAGATATAAGAAAAAAAGAAGTCTCTTCAAGTGAAGCGCACTTGCGTGTTACAACCAGCCCTTTTTTTCAAGAGCGACTGACCAATGTAGAAAAGCGGTTTCATGATCTTTCATTGGCATTAAAGAATTCGAACTGGTTGATACTTCGAAAGCTTTGTTTTGATGAATTCACAGAAATGCACCAACTATTTGAATCTTCGATGCCTCCATTCAGTTATCGCAATGAAGCTACTTTTAAGGTGATAGATCAACTTCTTTTATTAGAGAAAAAAAATCAAGAAAAGGCCCCAATCATTACGATGGATGCGGGTAGCAACATTCATCTCCTTTTTAAGAATGAGGATCTAGATCTGGCGAAAAAATATCGTTCTCTTTTTAACGGTTACGATTTGTTAACTTCTTTTCAGAAGGAATTAAAATGAGCTCTGTGTTTAGAACTGTCGCTTATGGAAAGTGGATTCTTTCTGGTGAACACAGCGTTTTAAGAGGTCAGGAAGCCATAGTGGTGCCTTTGTTTTCTAAGAAATTGTATTTTGAATTTCTTCCTGGATCTCAAATCGATGGGCTTCGCATTCATATTGAAGGAAGTCATTCGAGTGATATTGAATCTATTGTAAGGGCTTTGTTTTCCAAAGCTATTGAGATCCTGGAATTAAAGAAGTTTAATCTTTCAGGTGATATTCGTATTCAAAACGAAATTCCTTTAGGTTCTGGGCTAGGAGCTAGCTCTAGTCTCTGCGTGGCCTTTGGTAGATGGTTTTGTTCAATGAACTTGATTGAACCGAATAAAGTCTATGAATTTTCTAGGAACCTAGAAAACCTGTTTCATGGTGAAAGCAGTGGGGTTGATATAGCGGTGGTTCTTAACGAAAAACCTCTTATCTTTAAAAGACCCCAATCAATAGAATATATAGAAAATTATTTTAAACCGCATCTTTATCTTTCTTATTCGGGTCAAAGAGGAGTCACAAAAGACTGTGTTGAAAAGGTTAAAAAAATATTTTTAGTTGATCCCGAAAAAGCTCAACGATTGGATCAATCCATGGTGGAAACGACTCAGTTGCTCAAGCAGGCATTTATCGTTTCTAATGAATTTAACAATTCAAATGCAGTCAACAGTGATCAGAATCGCGAGAAACAAATGATCTTAGGAATAAATAATGCTTATTCCATATTTCAGGAGTGGGGGCTAACTCGTGGAGCGATTGATGAGCATATTAGCTCGCTAAAAAGGATGGGTGCTCTGGCATGTAAACCCACGGGGAGTGGTGGTGGTGGCTACGTCTTAAGTTTATGGCCCAGATCTATGGTACCTTCAGAACAAACAGAATTTGAATTTATCCCCATTTGAATGGTTAGTAAAGAACGTCAAGATAAACAACTCCGTTCTGTGCAGAACCCGCAGAGACACAAGTGCCTACATTTGTCGTGTCAACATAACACCCTGAAACTGAAACACCACCTCCTGAACCGTATCTTAAAGGAGTCATACCTCCATACCAACTTCCAGAATTAAGGATTCCACCGGCACTCCAATAGGAAACGCCAATGGAACCATAACCTGTAGATACGCCATTAGCTCCACAGTGACCTGGTTGTCCAAATCCTCCATAATAAATACTGTCCGTCGCTTGTCTATTGGGAGCATAGGACGTTGGAGTTCCGCTACCAAAAACAGCGCCAGGTAGTGGACCTGGAACAAGCGCTCCAGTATAGGAATCAATTCCAAAAGTGCAAGCAATTCAGGTTCTTGTAATGGGCCTCCAGATGGACAACAAATTTATTTAAAGCTATGGTCTGGCGTGAAAACCGCTGATGCTTCTCCCATTCACGGTTTACAAGTTTGGGATAGCGAAACTGGTTTTAATGCCTGTGGTGGTAAAATTGGCTTACCTTCAAGTGTAAAATCTGAAATTGGCGTGGATTTTAGTTCCAATGGAGCGGCTGATTCTACCTTCTCATTTGCTACATCAGTCACTAACTTCTTAGATCAGGTGACAAGCACAACAGGAACTGTGACTCTAACAGACAACTGGAAGATGAGCACAGCAACACTTCAACATAGCGTGAATCCTGGTTGTAGCGCTACAGACATCACTATTGGTGGTACTTCTTACTCTATGGCATGGAAGTGTGGACCAGATAATGCGAGTCTTTACCAAGTCAGTTTAGGAGGTGGTTGTGTGGTTACGGCAACTTCGAAACTCGCGGAAGTTCAAAACTGGAGTGGTATGACTTGTGTTAATAAATGGGCCGTCACCAATTCTTCAAACTTCGTTCAAACAAGTAGTTCAGTGAATTTCAATTGGACAGATTTGAATGCCTCACAATTGGCTTCAGGAACTTCATATTCTTCAATCGCAAACTCTGGCAGTTCTGATTCAGCCAAATTAGCACAATTGCAGTGTTATTCAGAGTATTACTATCGTTCTGGATTAGAGCGATCAGGTGCTGCTTGCTTACCAAGAGTTGCCACAGATTGGTCATCTTCAAATCCAGCTGATTTTGTGAAAGTTAATTTCCGGCCAAGCCAAATGGTGTTTTTTGACCAATATAAGCCATTCCCGGATGGCAGTGGTGGAACGATTTTAACTAGACAAGAACACTATAATGGAGTTCAAGTTAACGGTAATAGTTGGGTTAATTGCAAAGTCATTGATACCGGTGGTTTATCCATTAAAAAAATCAGCGATTCAAAATTATTGGCCACTTATCAATCTTCAGAAATCTCTACAAGTACAGGAAAACCTGCTTGTATGGCTAAATTTTCTGGTAAGAAGACAACATTCGTATTTTATTTAACCAAATAGTAATGATTATTGTCTGTGTGATGAAAATAAACATATTTATTTTCATCACTTAAAAGGAATATTAAGGTTTTTCAGGGCCGAGAATCTTCTCGGCCCATAACAAGACTCTGCTAGCTAACAGAATGCAATTTTGAAAATCCTCGTGGCTTAATTCTTCACTGCCTTCTTCGTATTTTCTTATAGTGGCATACTGAGAAAGTGTTCCAAGTAGAAAGGCATCTGGAGGAACTACTTTTTCTGGAAGCACAGCCACCAGGGCTTCTAAATCGTGGGTGTGCGGGATGGGTTTTTCATAAAAACAAAGGACAGCCTTCAATAGCTTTTCCGTACATTGTTGTGAGTGGTAAACAATGTTCTCTGGTCGTCCAATTTTTGCGGCACTCAATGCCTTGGCAGAATCTAAATCCCCTTTAGCAATACGTGCAAGCTCATAGGCATATTTTTTCTTATACTTTTTAGCGAGTGGACCCATTTAAACTCCAATTTGGATGTAATTCAACACCCGATTCTTTGATATCAAAACAGACGCCGCCAATTTCACTTCTTTTGATAAAGTCACTTTTTTTGAAAACAAGAAGGTCGAGTGGCCATTGGGATAACCGACCTGACTCATAAATTTTTTGCAAGAAAAGCTTAGGACTCTCCTCATCAGGAATAATGACAGCTAGGTCTAAATCTGATTCTGCTGTAAATCGGTCAGCTACAAAAGAACCAAAAATATAGATGGACGAATTTGGTTGTATTGACAGAACTCGCTCAATAATTCCCTTCAGAAGGGTTATCCAGAAGGGATCAGAAGTAGAAAGACGATTAAGCCGAAGAAGTGACATACCAGGGTAAGTCTATCTCTAAAATCTCAATAGTCAATCTACATCAAAGGCAGGTTGAAACATAATCTCAGTCCGGTATCTTTTTGTTGTACATATACTGGCAAGCATTTTTTTCAAGTGACGTTCCTATACTCAGAATCCCCAGTCTGTAATATTAGATCAGAAAGATTCTTTTAATAAAGGATAATGAGTCAGAAATTTCAATTTGATACAAATTCTAATCATTATCTGGGGACATTCATGTACCTAGATATATCAAACAGGAACAACGCCTGAATAAAAATCTTTAAGGAATAACGTTGATTTAATGAAAGAATAGTGAAAGAATAGCGAAAGAATGTTTCTTTCACAAGAGTTTACTTATTCTAAAGTTATGGTTGAAAGCCTAGTTGAAATTTCTAGAATGCAAGGGGAAATTTCAGCAAAAGTATTTTCATTATCTGATAGATTATTTTATAGACAACAAAGCCTAGCTGAATCAGCTCATTTTTCTACTAAAATTGAAGGAAATCAGCTGACTTTAAAACAGGTTACAGAGACGCTGGGTCAGAAAACTCATCTCAAAGCGTCTAGAGAACTCAAAGAGGTTATTAATTATGCGAAAGCTCGTCAATTTATATTCGAATCAAATATCAACATAAACAAAATCAATCTTTTAAAAAGTCATGACATTCTGCTCACAGGAATTTTGCTTAAATCAATAAGAGGGAAATACCGACAACTTCAAAATGCCATAAAAGATTCCAAGACTCAGAAAGTTATTTATCTCCCCCCAGAGTGGACAGATGTAGAAGATTTAATGAAAAATCTTTTTAAAATTGCTTTTTTAAAAAAACCTTCAATCGCAGAAGCTGTTATTGACTCTGGAATTTTTCATTTTCATTTCGAATCTATTCATCCTTTTTTGGATGGCAATGGCCGTCTGGGACGACTTTGGTCAACTAATATACTTAGGCATGGTGGTTTAAGTTTTGTTGAATTCGTGGCATTTGAAAAATATCACGAATTGAATCGAAAAACATATTATGAACAGTTGCATGCCTTGCAGGGTGATATTTTTTATAATATTTCTGCTCGTCTAGATTTGACTCCTTGGTTAGAATATTGGATTAAAGGTTTATTATACTCAATTAAAGAGGCTTATTCGCGAATTGAAAATTTGAGTTTTGAAAAAGAAGAATTGTTTTTAGAGAAGCGTCTTTCTATGGGTATAAACTTATTTAAATCCCATAAAAAAATATCTGCCGAGCAATATCAATTGCTAGCCAATATTGGAAGGACTCAAGCGGTAGAAGATTTAAACAAACTCATTCATTTAAAAATAATAAAAAAAATAGGTGGAGGTCGCTCTACTGTTTATATTCTTATGGAATGAAGATTCCATATTTTTCCAAAATTTTTGAAAGTCCAAGAAGTGGAATTCCTTGAATAGCTGTGGGATCTGTTGATTCAATAGTTTCTATGATCTGAATTCCGTGAGCCTCCATTTTATAGGAGCCAGCGCAGTCCCAGGGGGAATCAAGATCGACATAGCTTTCGATTTGGGCTCGTCGTAAAGGCTTTATTTTAATTTTAGTTATATTTAGTATGTCTTCTTGATAAGCGCCATCGAGCACCGTAAGAGCGGTTATTAATTCATGAGTTTGGCCTTGAAGTTTCATGAGTTGAAGAATGGCCTTCTCGCGTGTCCCTGCTTTTCCAAGAATTTCATTGTGAAGATGAACCAGCTGGTCGCCGCCAATGGTGATTTGGTCTTCCTTGGCTACCGAAGAGGCTTTCAAATAGCTTAATCGCAAAGCCAATACAGAAGGATTAAGGGAACAGTTTTTGTTTTTTTCGAAATCTTCATCAATCAATGGATTTTGCGATTCAAAGGTTAGACCAAGAATTTTTAATTGCTGTTGCCTGTAGAGGGAAGAACTTGCTAATACTATTTTTTTCATCTCGGTTTGTCCACTTGTACCACCCTGCGGCCTCGATTTAAGTCTTTTCAGACAGGCCTCGACAATTCTATTGCAAATGAAAATAATTTTCAACTATATTCCAGAAATGATAAAAAAAATAGAAGAAAAATTGTTACCTCGGCAAATAGATAATGAAACCTTATTTTTTGATGAAAAATGGACGGAGGATGACTTTCGAAATATCATTAGGAAGATAAATTTAAAGGTCACTCCCCAAAGGATGCAGATCTTAAAGGTGCTTCATGAGAACAGAAAACATATCACGGCTCAAGAACTTTTTGAGAAAGTGCAAAAGATCAATTCAGCCTTAGGATTTGCGACAGTCTATCGGTTTTTAAAAGACCTCTCAAAAGTGAATTCAGTAACAGAAGTAAGGATGGGCGGGATGCCTACGCGTTATGAGCTCACTCCCAAAAAACATCATGATCACATGACCTGCACTCAGTGCGGTCGTATTGTTGAATTTGAAAATAAAAATATCGAGGTGTTGCAGGAAAAGGTGGCTCATCAATATGGTTTTAAATTAACTCATCACGTGTTAGAACTTTACGGAGTGTGTCCGGCATGTCAGACTTAAGCACGATGAATGAGATCAAGATCGATGAAGAAGTAATTATTATTAAAAATGCCAGGGAACATAATTTAAAATCTCTCAACTTAAATATCCCCAGGAATAAAATAACTGTTTTTACAGGGCTCAGCGGTTCAGGAAAATCCTCCCTCGCCTTTGACACGATCTATGCAGAAGGGCAACGCCGTTACATAGATAGTTTGTCTTCCTACGCCAAACAATTTCTCGAGCAATTAAAGAAACCTGAAGTGGACTCCATAACGGGTTTATCTCCGGCCATTGCGATTGATCAAAAGTCCGTAGGGAGTAATCCAAGATCCACAGTAGGTACCGTTACCGAAATTTATGATTTCTTAAGGTTATTGTATGCAAAGGTCGGAACTCCCTTATGTCCGCAGCATCAAATTCCCGTGACATCACAAACGCCACAAGAAATTGTGAGTGATATTTTGAAGTTAGGGGATAACCATAAGATTTATATCTTGGCTCCTATGGCCCAAGGAAAAAAAGGGGAGTTTTTAAATGAATTTCAAAAATGGCAAAAAAAAGGTTTTATAAAAGCCAAAGTGGATGGGAAATTTATAGAACTATCCCAGGCAACAAAATTAGCCAAAACAAAACCCCATGATATCGATTTAGTTATTGATCAGCTGATCATCAAGGACTCTGTAAAATCAAGACTTTCTGAAAGTGTCAATACGGCTCTGATAATGGCAGAGGGGAAAATCATTTTAGAAACTCATCAGGGAAAGCGGCAATTGTTTTCTCTGAAGTCAGCTTGTCCCGAATGCGGTTATTCTTTTTCAGATTTGGAGCCAAGGCTTTTCAGTTTTAATAACCCACGCGGGTATTGTCCTACCTGTCATGGTTTGGGAACCCTCGATTTTTTAGAAGAAGAAATTTATGAAGAAGGTGAGGGCGGAAATAAAAAATTAAGTAAGGTCAAGTACACCTTAAAAAATGCAAAGGAAAAAGAAGAGGATGATGATTTCAGTTTTGAACCAGATATCTCTGTTTGTCCCAGCTGCCAAGGCCATCGATTAAAACCAGAGGCCTTGAATGTCAAAATTCATCATCAAAATATTTCCGAAGTGGCCGACTATTCTTGTTTGGAGTTAAAGGAATTTCTTCAAGAAGTGAAAGATAAAAAAGATATTTTTAAATCCAAAGATTTGCTAGTGGCAGAAAAAATTATTTTACAAATACAAAACAGATTAGATTATCTTATCCGAGTGGGGACAGGTTATTTAAGCATGAGCCGGTCCTCAAGAACCCTTTCCGGTGGCGAAGCTCAGAGAATCAGGCTTGCAACACAAGTAGGGTCTTCATTAATTGGCGTGCTCTATGTGATGGATGAACCAAGCATTGGGCTTCATCCAAGAGATCATCATCGATTATTGAATATCATTGCCGAATTGCGAGATCGGGGCAATACCATTATCCTTGTTGAACACGATGAAGATACCATATTATTTGCCGACCATGTGGTAGATCTAGGACCTCGAGCTGGCAAGCTGGGTGGTGAAATACTTGCTGAAGGCACCCCCCAGGAGGTGATGAAGAATAAAAATTCTCTTACTGGAAAATATTTAAATCGAGTATTACATATTCCTATTCCCAAGATCCGTCGTCAGGGAAATGGTAAGTTTATTGAGCTCACAGGGGCGACAGGAAACAACTTAAAAAATGTAAATTTGAAAATTCCGTTAGGTTTATTTAATTGTGTCACTGGGGTGTCTGGCAGTGGAAAAAGTACTTTGATTATTGATACTCTCTATAAACTCTTAGCCAAAGAGTTTTATAAATCCAGCGTGGTGCCTTCACCTTATCAAAAAATTTCAGGACTTGAGCACATAGATAAAGTTATTGAGATAGATCAAAAGCCCATCGGCAGAACCCCCAGATCTACTCCGGCTACCTATGTTGGACTTTTGCCAATGATCAGAGACCTGTACTCGCAGATCCCCGATGCTAAGCTGCGAGGTTATACTCCTGGACGATTTAGCTTTAATGTCAAGGGGGGGCGGTGTGAATCTTGTCAGGGGCACGGGCAAATTAAAATGGAAATGCATTTTCTAGCCGATGTTTTTGTTCCCTGCGATTCCTGCAATGGAAAACGTTATAATCGTGAAACCTTGGCTGTTACGTATAAAGAAAAAAACATCGCTCAAATCCTTGAAATGTCCGTAGGGGAGGCCTTAGATTTTTTTAAGAATCATATGGCTATTTACAAAAAACTAGAGACCCTTTCCCGTGTGGGTCTTGATTACATGACCCTAGGGCAAAGCTCGACAACTTTGTCTGGAGGAGAAGCCCAACGAGTGAAGCTATCTAAAGAACTTTCTAAAAGAGGTACGGGAAAAACACTTTATATTTTAGATGAGCCCACCACGGGTTTACATTTCGAGGACATTCGAAAGTTAGTTGAATTATTACATGAGCTTACAGAGCAAGGAAATACCTTGCTTGTCATTGAACACAATGTGGAAGTGATAAAAACCGCAGATCATCTTATTGATTTGGGTCCTGATGGTGGAAAAAATGGCGGTGAAATCGTGGCCTCGGGCACCCCAGAAATTGTGAGCCAAAACAAAAAAAGCGAGATAGCTGTATTTTTAAGAAAAGTTTTGCCTTCAGCTGCAAGTGACCTGATAGGGTCGTAGTAGCCGCCTAAAATGAAACAGGTCTATTGCCTTTTTTGTATTCGATTGAGCTGCCAGAAAAATAATACAACCTGATTTCATACTAAACTTCATTCTGGGGCTTTCCCATTTCAAAATGAAGCACAATTTAATTTTTATTTTAACTTTTCAGACAAATTCGGTTATTCTCGAAAAAGGGGGACTAATGAAACTTAGTAAATATGGTCGTGGCTTTCTACTTTTTGTTTTTGTGGCTGCTATCAGTCTAGGTTTTCAAAATTGCTCGCGATCTTTCTTATCTGAAGATCAACGTGTTGATCCCTCAATTGAAGGTCAGCTTTCGGAAGATCAATTTGTTGAAGGTATTTCGGAATTGACTGTTCAAAATTTGACTCAAAATTCTGAGGTCAAAGACGGTTATCTTTATGTAGGTGAAAATTATAACGTTTCCTTTTTAAATCGTAAGCTTAGAAACGATGCTGAGTTAACAATTGAAATTCAAAGTACCTCAACAGCAATATGTTTGCTGAGGCGAGAAGCTACTTCAAAGCATGCTCATAAAGGGTCGTGTTCTGGGCCAGGTGTTTTAGATTTGAAAATTACTTTCTTAAATCCAGGTCAAGCAACGGCAGTTGAACAACGGAAGTTTTTTGTTATTCCACGAATTAGCACCCCGCCAGAAAACCAAGTTCCAGCTAGTCCACAAGTCCCAGCTAATCCAGGGTCAGCTTCTGCTGCTTTCTTAGAAAGTTTGGAGTTTGAAGTTTCAGGCACTAGTAGTAAAAATTTATTTGAGCAAAAGTTTTATACTTTGAGTTTTATTGAGAATTTTATTAATTTAGAGACATATAGTTCTTCAACTTACAAAATTACGAAAGCTTCGATGAGTTCTTCTAACTGTATATTTGGAACTAAAGTAAATTCATTTTCAAGTTTAATTACGAAAGCGAGCTACGCATTTATCTGCTATGGATCTGGAAAGCTTGTCCTTGAAATACAGCGTAATAATGAAAGCAGTCGACAGTTCGTCGAGTACAATGTGGTTAAACCCGAAAGTTCAGATAATTCATTTATTGGTCAGGGAATGTTTCTTTTTGCAGAAGTTCCTTTTGCTTCTACCACGATAAATAGAACTTACCCAATTGCTCAATCAAGTTTTATCGATCTGTTTAATGAAAGAACTGACTTCGCATACGGCGTCTATTTAGATCCACTAATGGATTCTGCCTTTGTGAGGTTCGAGGTTGTTACCGCAGTCAGCTCAGTAACAGGGAGTGCGTTCAATTGTGAATTTAGCAAAGATGTTAAGCCAACATTAAAGCCAAATGCCATTGGTACCCTCAGTTGTGAAGGCCATGGGACCTTAACTATTAAGATAACATATGTTTTCGCTGATCGGGAAATTTCAAGAAACTTTAGTTATCAGGTATTCTAAGCGGTTTAATGTAACCACCCTTTAATCTGAATTACAGCAGAGCGTTGTATTTTCCTTATTCCAGTATTCCAATGGAATTGGTGAATTATTGTCTTTGAAAAATTCTTTTGTTACTTGAAGTAAATAGATACGTTGCAGTTCGCGAGCAAAAAAAGCCCACACTAAAGTTTCCAGAACTTAAGTCTACTTTTCCTAGTAAACCTATTCACAAAAAAGAAAAGTGAATATAATTATTATGACATTGGATTTGAGCAAATAAAATATACATGAATGGAGAAAAATATGAAAACACTACTTGTAATTTTGGCAGGTTTTTTATTTTCAGCAAGTGCCCGTGCCGGATTTATGGCAGAACCGTGGTTGGGATATGAATCGGGTAAGACGGATTGTACCAATGTTGTTGGAGGCGACTGTGGGGCTAAATCTACAGGAACAGGTTATGGGGCTCGATTAGGATGGATGTTTTCTGGTGGTTATTGGCTTGCGGGTGAGTACATGGGTGGATCGGGAACTATAAAGTACGACGATTCCAGTGTTGCTGATGATAATTTTGAGCATACGACTTTAGGGGCTACTTTGGGTTTTGATTTCCCAATGGGTTTTCGAGTTTTTGCTGGTTATGGTTTTAATAACAGCTTAAAAGATAAATCCGCTTCTGCGGAGGTCACTTTTAAAGGAACTTCTTCTCGTGTTGGACTTGGTTATAAATTTCACAATAACATCAGTGTTAATCTGGAATATCACACAGATACTTATACCAAATTTGATGTGTCTTCATTTACGGATTTAGATATTTCTACTTTGTTTTCAAAGTTTAATTCTACGAGAACGATGTTAACTTTGAGCTACGTTTTTAATAGTGGCAAATAAACATTCTTTTTCAGATTATTGAACTTGATGGTTTTGAATTTCATAATGTTGAAGTTGCTGCTTGCCTTTTCCTATTTGATTTTTCTTTCTTCCTTCCTGGATGAATAGTGGCTTGGTAGGCGCAGTTTTTAGAGCAAGTGCCTTTTTTTAGGTCCAACTTCAGACAGTCATCACAGATCAGGGCCTCCACATCGCAGTGCTGGCAAATGATTTTAGTCTCTGCAGGCTGACCGCAATGGGGGCAAAGCTTGAATTTTTCCGATGGGGATAGGTTTTGATTTACAGCCACCCGGTTATCAAAAACAAAGCATTCCCCAATAAATTCTTCATTAGGTTTTTCTTTGAGATAGGATAAAATTCCGCCATCAAGCTGATAAACGTTATTATAGCCCTTATCTTGAAGCTCTAAGATTCCTTTTTCACAACGAATACCACCAGTGCAAAAGATCATAATTTTTTTATCTTTGGGTATATTTTGAGACTCAAAATACTCTGGAAACTCGGTAAATTTTTCAATGTTCGGATTAAGGGCGCCCTTAAAAGTTCCAATTTTGTATTCATACCAATTTCGAGTGTCAATCATGACAAAATCTTTTTCATGCTTTAAGATGTGATCCCATTGCTCGGGACTTAGATGAAAATTTTTATCCTCATCGGGGACTCTGCCAGGAATACCGGTAGTGACAATTTCGTCTCGGACTTTGACTGAAAATCGACGAAAGGGAGGCTTTGTTGAGGTAGAATCTTTAAAATTCGAAATGGAAATCCCAAAATATTTTTGGAGTTCATTTTTAAAAGTGACCATGGATTTAGGGGTCGAAGAGGCAATGGTAGAGTTGATTCCTTCGGGGCCAGTTACAATGAGGCCCAAAATTTCATTTTTTTTAGCAAGAGCCTTCAGATCTATTTTGACTTGTTCTAAGTTGGCAATTTTAAAAAAGTGATAGAATGTTGAAATAGTAAAAAAGCGCATCTAAATCTCCTATTGAATTTGGGCTTCAAACCCAAAAATAAGTATTTATTTCGTTACGGACTAGGGCTTCACCTAAGCATCAGCTTAACTTCAGCTTGACTCGTAAGGTAATCTGAAAAAGGAGTCAAGCTTTGAGTTGCCCAAGACCTTGCAAAAATGTAAAAACGAAGGATGCTAATTGACACTATCTCTCAAAAAGAAATTCAAAGGCGGCGCACGTTTGCCATTATCTCTCATCCCGATGCGGGAAAGACAACACTCACAGAAAAGCTACTCTATCATGGAGGAGTGATTCATGAAACGGGTGAAGTCAAAGGTAAATCAGGAACCAAGGCAGTGACTTCAGATTGGATGGAGTTGGAAAGACAAAAGGGAATATCCATTACTTCTTCGGTGATGACCTTTGAGTATGAAGGGCTAAAAGTTAATTTGCTAGATACCCCTGGGCATAAAGATTTTTCTGAAGATACCTACCGTGTTTTGATGGCTGTGGATTCCGCCTGTATGTTGATAGATGTGGCTAAAGGAGTTGAGGAACGAACTAAAAAACTTTACGAGGTTTGTCGTTACCGACAGGTGCCCATCTTTACCTTTGTTAACAAACTCGACAGAGAAGGGAAAGACCCTCTAACCTTAATAGACGAGATCGAAAAGACATTGGGAATGCAATGTTATCCAGTGACCTGGCCTTTAGGAATTGGGCAAAGGTTTAAAGGGATTTATAATCGTATCACCCAGGAGCTTCAGTTTTATGATCAAAGGCGCGAAGGGGACGAGACCATTAAGTATGCGTTTAATGGCGTCTCTGATCCGAGGCTAGATGAGTTTTTAGATCGTGAAACAGCAGCCCAGGTTCGAGATGAGCTGGAACTTATCGAAAGTGCTTTACCCCCCTTTGATGTGGGCGCCTTTTTGAGCGGAGAGATCTCACCCGTCACCTTTGGTTCAGCAAAACAAAATTTTGGAGTGGATACCTTTCTTCATTTTTTTTGTTCCTATGCTCCAGCTCCTCAGGCAAGGAAAAGAAAAACAGGGGAGGATATGGACCCTTTGGAAAATAATTTCACTGCCTTTGTTTTTAAAATTCAAGCCAATATGGATCGGAGGCACCGGGACCGTGTTGCTTTCTTGCGCGTCTGTTCTGGAAAATTTGAAAGAGGGATGAAGGTTCAGCACATGCGTTTGAAAAAAGAGTTGAGGTTGGCCTATTCGAACCAATTTGTGGCTGCAGAGCGAGAGACAGTGGACGTGGCCTATGCAGGTGATATCGTTGGTGTGAATGATACGGGAAATTTTGCTATTGGCGATTGTGTGGCTGTTCAGGGACAAATTCAATTTGAAGATATTCCTAAGTTTGCTCCCGAGCTTTTTACGAAACTAACTGTTGGTGATGCTTTGAAAAGGTCTAAATTACAAGAGGCTTTGAAGCACCTGGCGGAAGAAGGAGCGATTCAAATTTTTATCGATCCTTTAGTGGGGATGCAGGACCCACTTATCGGCGCTGTTGGAGAACTGCAGTTTGAAGTGCTTGCTCACCGACTTCAAGATGAGTACAATCTTGAAGTTCGATTGAATCGATTGCCCTACTCCGTGGCTCGTTGGCCAAAAACTAAGGACGGGAAATCAACGGACATCCTGAAAGGTGGGTTTCAAATTTTTCGAGATCTTAATGAAAATCCAGTTATTCTTTTAAAACAAGAATGGGATTTGAATTGGGCCCAGAGGGAAAATCCAGAAATTGAATTTGCAAACTCCATCAGCAGAGCAAGGTAACCTCTGTAAAAACACGAGGTATTCAAAAAAAGGTCTCTTCTTTCTGCGTACTATTGTCTATCGACGCAGCCTCGCCTTACAGGTGAAAAAGTCCAATTTCTACCTTTGAAAATTTTTTTAGAAATGTTATGGTCCAAGGAGATTATTGAAACAGAATAAAATTAACCGTGGAGGTTCATGATGTCAGCAAGTGTTTTATGGTTAGATACAGAACATGCGAAGGTATTTAAAATTTCAGCAGATGCTGTAGAGAAAAAAGAAGTCAAACTGCACGGAATGTCGCATTCAAATAACAAACAAGAGACCCATAAGGATAATTTAGAACAACACTTTTTCAAGGAAGTCTGTTCAACTATAGGTAAGGTTGAAGAGCTTTTAGTTTTTGGCCCTGGAATGGCAAAAACACATTTTAGAACTTTTCTTGAAAAAAACCACAAGCATGATTTATATAAAAATCTTGTTGGAGTTGAGCCTTTGGATAGCCTAACTGACAATCAAATTTTAGAGTCATCAAGAAAATTCTTTAAAAAAATTCACCAATTTACTCATCCGTTTTAGAGTTAAAAATGTTTGAAAATTTATCAGATAAGATTCTTAATTCAGTTAAAAAACTAAAAGGTGGACAGCGAATTTCTGAGGCCAATATTGAAGAGGTTATCAAAGATATTCGACTCAGTTTATTAGATGCAGATGTTAATTTTAAAGTTGTAAAAAAATTTATTGATGAGGTAAAACTCAAGGCCATTGGTGAAAAAGTAATTGAGAATGTCAACCCGGGACAAATGTTTATTAAAATTGTCCATGACGAGCTGGTAAAAACCTTGGGTGGTGGAACTGCAGAGTTAAATTTAGAAGTATCCTCATCGGAACCAACCGTGTTGTTCTTAGTAGGTCTTCAAGGGGCAGGTAAGACAACCAGTGCCGCCAAATTAGCTTTGTTCCTAAGAAGTAAAAAGAATAAAAAAGTAGGATTGGTGCCGGCAGATGTTTATAGGCCAGCGGCCATTGAGCAATTGCAAACTTTGGGCAAACAAAACAATTTTCCCGTTTTTTCTTCTCAGCCAACTCAAAAACCTCAAGAGATTTTAAAGCTGTCTAAAGAGTGGGCCAAAGATCATAAACTAGAGGTTGTCATTGTGGATACGGCAGGTCGGTTGACCATCGATGAATCCTTGATGACAGAGCTTTCTGACTTAAAAAATATTTGGAAGCCTCAAGAAATATTATTGGTTGCAGATGCCATGTTGGGGCAGCAATCGGTTCAGGTAGCTGAAGGTTTTCATCAGCGTCTCTCTTTGACGGGACTTATTCTCACTAAAATTGATGGAGACGCCAGAGGGGGAGCCGCTTTAAGTATCCGCGAAGTTACGGGCATTCCAATTAAATTTCTAGGTGTGGGTGAAAAAGTTTCAGCTTTGGATATTTTTCATCCAGACCGTCTGGCGGGTCGAATTTTAGACATGGGAGATGTTCTTACCCTCGTCGAAAAAGCTCAAGAAGTGATGGACGATAAGCTAGCCCGTCAATCCACGGAAAAACTATTAAAAAATCAATTTTCTTTGGAGGATTTTTTAGCTCAAATTCAACAAATGAAAAAATTAGGTGGGATTGAGACTCTGATGAAATTTTTACCAGGAATGGGGGAGATTTCAAAACAACTCAAAAATATGACTCCTCCCGACCAAGAGATTAAAAAGATTGAAGCCATAATTCGTTCCATGACAAATGAAGAAAGAAGAAACCATAAGGTTTTAAATGGCTCAAGGCGTCTGAGG
This sequence comes from Deltaproteobacteria bacterium, assembly GCA_017302835.1. NCBI lineage: Bacteria > Pseudomonadati > Myxococcota > Myxococcia > Deltaproteobacteria bacterium. The sequence continues at coordinate 132,212 of JAFLCC010000006.1, forward strand.
ATTTCCAAGGGGAGTGGAACCCAGGTTACTGATGTCAATAAATTGATCAAGCAATTTGAAGAAGCGCAAAAAATGATGAGTCAGTTTATGAAAATGGGTTTAGGAAAAGGACCTATGGGAAAAAGATTTTAACAAAAAACTCATTTAATACTTGATAGTTTTTCATTTATTAAATATTAAGACTAAGGTTTAATTCTAAAAAGGATGGAAAATGGTAGTAATTCGACTAGCTAGATTAGGAAAAAAGCACGCTCCTAAATACAGGATCACCGTAGCTGACCAAAGAAAATATGTAACAGGTAAATTTATTGAAGTTATTGGTTCGTATATTCCAACACCTAAAGGTAAGGATATTCAGGTCAAAATGGATATGGATAAATATGATTTTTGGTTAAAAAAAGGGGCTCAGCCGTCCCCTAGAGTTAAGCACGTAGTGAAGCTAGCCCAGGCCCAAAAATAATTGTTGTTTTTTTATATAGACTCAGTGTCTAATTAAAATAGTAGAGAAAAACTAGTAGAAAAAACTAGTAGCGTAATTCTAGTAGAGAAATATTTGGATTATTAAAACTGGTTTCGGTTTTTGTTAATTTAGATATTTTTTTCGATAGGGAGAATAGATGGATAGCTTAAAAGTACTCGTTGAGCACATGGCTAAGTCCTTAGTTGATAAGCCTGATAATGTAGAAGTGGATGAGATTCCTGGACAACAAACAACTTTATTAGCTTTAAAAGTTGATAAAGAAGACTTAGGTAAAGTTATTGGGAAACAAGGAAAAACAGCGGCTGCAATGAGAACAATCATTAGAGCTGCGGGAACCAAATTAAATAAAAGATACCATTTAGATATAGTTGAATAAGGAACTGAAACAAGCTTAAGCAAATAGCTTTATATATAATCTCATACGTCAAATCTTAAAGAATTTACAGATAATGAGGGATTCATATTCTTTTCTTGGTTTTTGTGAGAAGACAGTCGTTCTATGCATTCAGAAGTACCGTCAAAAGTTAAAGTAGGAAAAATTAAAGATGCCCATGGCTTAAAGGGCGAACTTTATTTTTTTTCTTTTTCAAGAGAAACAGAATGGTTTGATGATTTATCTGAAGTTTATTTAGAAACAATTAATAGGAATGAGGACGAACCTTCTTTTCAAAAGTACGAATTGGAAAATTATAAAATTTTTAAAGAGGGTGCCATTATTAAGCTAAAGGGGATTTCAGATCGCACCATGGCTGAAAAATTGAAAGGTCGAAATCTTTTTATTCCAGAGCAAGCACTTGTTGCGAAACCTGGAGAGACAATTTATCTAAGTGAAATTCTCAATTTTAAAATTACCAATGAACAAGGTCAAGATCTGGGCCTTGTCGTGAAGTTTTCATCAAATACGGCTCAAGATATTTTGGTGATTCAGAAAAATAATTTAATTTATGAGGTTCCTTTCGTTGATCATTTTATCTTGGATATTTGTTACGAAGATAAAGTGATTGTTATGGATTTTCCTGAAAGTTTAATGACTGTTAACAGTGAGTCGTAAAGGAATGAAGTTTAATTTTATCACGTTATTTCCTGAGCTGATTGAGGCTTCTCTCAAGGGAGGGGTCGTTGGGCAGGCTATTCATAAAAATATCATTTCCTGTGAGTTCTTCAATCCTAGATCTGTAGCCACAGATGTTCATCGTACTGTTGATTCAATTTCTTACGGTGGAATTGATGGAATGGTTTTGAAACCTGAAATTATGCATAAAGCCCTAGAGAGCTTTAATAAAAGTAATCAATCTGACTCTAAAATAATAAAGACATTGTATCTGTCCCCCCAGGGTAAAACATTCAATCAGCATCACGTTAAAAATTTATTAAATTATGATGAAATTACTTTTATTTGTGGCCGGTACGCAGGCATTGATCAAAGATTTATCATCCATAATAAAATCGAAGAGATTTCCATAGGTGATTTTGTCTTGAGTGGAGGAGAATTACCAGCCTTGGTCATTATGGATGCCATCAGTAGGCAAGTTCCAGGAGTTCTGGGAAATTCTCAATCATCTATTAAAGATTCATTTTATGACAATTTATTGGAAGCGCCCTGTTTTACAAGACCACAAAAATGGGAAGAGCTGGAGGTTCCCGAAGTTTTATTGTCAGGTCACCATCAGAAAATTGAAGAGTGGAAAGAAAAAATATCCCTATTGATAACTCTTAAGAAAAGACCTGACTTGCTTCAGGATTTCTTCACCAAAAAGCAAGTTCATTTTATTAACGGAAAAACTTTTGGTATTTCTGAATTGAAAATATTTTACCAACAGATGAGTGAAAAAGAAAAGGTTGTCTGTGGAATTCAAGATATGATATTTGAAGCTCGATGAATAGAGATAATAATTTAAATGGAAATGGAGATAAGGATTTTATCCCGAGGATGGCGATTGGTCTTGTTCATTACCCTATTCTTGATCGTGAAAAAAAAATAGTGGCCACCAATATTACAAATTTTGATATTCATGACATAGCCAGAGCCGCTTCTGTATTTGGAGTTCATCACTATTATCTGATTCATCCAATGAAGGAACAGCTGATGTTTGTAGAAAGAATTTTAGACCACTGGAGGGTCGGGCAAGGCTCAAAATTCAATCCCTATCGAAAGACGGCTTTGAATCCAGTGAGAACAGCCGAAGATTGTGAGAAGGCTGTTGCCGATTGGAAGGAAAGATTGGGAACGGATGAGGACCCTATAATTATTGCAACCCATGCAAGAGCTGTTAGTGGAGCGAACCCTATCGCGTTTCAAGAAGCCAGAGAAATACTCTGGGAAAGCAAAAAACCAGTATTTCTTATTTTTGGAACAGGTTTTGGTTTGACAGATGAATTTATGAAAAACTGTCACTACGTGTTAGAGAGTATCAAAGGGGCTCCGCCCAGAGATTACCGTCATCTTTCTGTGAGGTCTGCAGTAAGTATCTGTCTTGACCGGCTTCTTGGATCATGGTAAACAACATAGTTTCAAAAAGGATAATTCAATGACTAAACAAACTACTGTAAAAAAAACGGCAACAAAGAAAACTCTTGGAAATAAGACAGGTGCAGAATTAATCAGAAGACTGACTCTAAAACCAGTCAATAAAAACATTCAAGAATTTAACCCTGGTGATACGGTGAATGTTCATGTCAAAGTAAAAGAGGGTGAGAAGGAAAGAACTCAAATTTTCAAGGGTGTTGTTGTAAAGATCCAAGGTTCAGGTTCTGCAAAATGTTTTACAGTGAGAAAAATTTCTTCAGGGGTTGGCGTTGAGCGAACTTTTCCATTTAGAAGTAGTAATTTAGAAAAAGTTGAAAAATTAGTTGCAGGTAAAGTGAGAAGAGCCAGACTTTATTATTTAAGAGGTCTACATGGTAAAGCAGCAAGAATTGAAGCTGATTTAACTGCAAGAACTAGTGACACTCCTGAAACCAATAAAGAAGCTTAATCTTAGTCCAAAAGAAATTCAAAACTGGGACCAGCTTCCCTATGATCTGATCGTCGGCACAGATGAAGTTGGTCGTGGTTGTTTAGCTGGACCTGTTGTTTCCTGTGCTGTTAAATTTAATCACATTTCTGAACTTGTCCAATTTAAAGATTCAAAATTAATTTCCGAAAAACGCAGAGAAGATTTATTCGATGAGTTCTCAAGCTCATTAACCTATGGTATGGGCGTTGCTTCCACTGAAGAAATTGATGAGATAAATATATTGCAAGCCTCTTTGTTATCAATGAAAAGAGCTGTTCAACAATTGGAAGATCATTTAAAGGGGAAAGTCTCTGGAAGAAAATTATTATTACTTGATGGGAATCAAATCATTCCTAATTTACTTGGCTATGATCAGGCCCCCGTTATTAAGGGAGATCTAAAAATTGCCTTAATTTCAGCGGCATCTGTTTTAGCTAAAGTTTTTCGGGACCGGTTAATGAGATCCATTGGCGAAGAGTATCCTGAATACAAATTTGAAATTCATAAAGGCTATGCAACCCAGCTGCACAGAGACCTTATCCAAAAAAATGGCCCAAGTAAATGGCATAGGCGTTCTTTTAAGGGAGTTAAGGAGTATGTTTTATGAACATATTAAAGGTCAAAGGTGTGAAGAATTAGTTTGCTCTTGGTTGGAGCAAAATGGATGGAAAATCCTAGGTCGAAGAGTCAAAAGTCCCTATGCCGAAGTCGATATTCTTACTTCAAAATTCGAAGGGCAAAACATAAATGAGACCATTAAAATGATTGAAGTCAAATCTGTTAGCAATAGAGACTATTTATTTTTAAGATTATCAAATCGACAAAGGGTTCGGCTTCATCAAGCGTTGATATACTTCAGCTATAAATGGAAAAAAGATATTGAACTTCATATTGCTTTTGTCGATGCAAAAGGAAGTATTGAATTTTTTCAGTTAGAAGACTAAAGTGGAAAAAATGAATCATACCTTTTCAAGTAAATTAATTAAATTCAGAATGATAAGAATGTTTTTAGGCCTAACCCTTATTTTGAGCTATCAATCGGTAAAATCTCAGGAGCTAAAGAATTTTTTAAGTTCCTGTGGGTATGGAACCTTGGCGGGAGCGGGGCTTGGATTAGCAAGTTTGGTTTTTGAAAAAAAACCAAACGAAAATTACAATAATATCGCCAGAGGAGCCTCCTTCGGATTGTACTTTGGAATTGGCTATGGGGTTTGGTTATCGACCCAAGAAAGTCATTCTATGGTCGATAGCTTTAGCTATTTTCCTAGCCCTAATATAAAACAAAAGAAAAAGAAATTCGATTATTTATTCATGCCATCAGTTGACGGGGCTCAAGTTCTTTTTTTATATAAGTTTATTTAATAATTTCATTCATGGCATCGATGGTGAGGGGTGGTTTTGAATTTCCATCGAAAGTAAAATCAAACCTTAGTTTTAACTCTTGGGGACCAGTTGTTGGACGGTATTGAGCTAGAGTGATAAGCCAGCAATCTCCTGGAGGTTTGAATTGAGCGACGTAGGCCCATTTTTTGAGTCGATTATTAAATGAATTACTTAGGTTTTTCCCATCATAAACAAATTCTCCGATTATGTTTATATATTTTGAAATCAATCCAGATCGGAAGAGATAATCTTCCGTTACATCTTGGCTTTTCACATCCTGTCCTGGCACAATCTGATTAGATTTAATTAAATTAATTTCATAAAAATTTCCGTACTTATTTGATAATTTAATACCCGAATTAATATCAGTAACTTTTTGATAAGGATAGTAGTTAAAGGAAGAAGCTGTTGAGAAATAATCAAAATTAATATTTAAATAGGCGGACAAATTTGACCAGGGTTGTTTGTTAGGGGTATTGAGACCAGCCTGATAAACATCATAGGATTGGGATAAGGTGAGAGAAGCCAGTTGTTTGTAGGAGGCACCTGAAGGATTAGTTATTTTTTCAGTGAGCCTTTGGACAACGGAAATAGTTACAATTTCTCTATCTAAACTTCTATCTAAATAGTCAAACTGTAAACCATAGGGCGAATTCAGGTCCCCATCAGAGATGCCATTTTGACTCGTAAAAGGAATATCTAAAAGGGATTCATTTTCAAATCCCCAGAAGGGGTGGTTGCGTTTGTCAACCCAAGGAGTTTTGCTGTAGATAATTTGTGGAATAATCTCGTGACGGTATTTGGACGAGTTAAGATCTGAAGAATCAGAATAAACTCGAGTAAATTGAGTTCTAGTGCCGAGCTCTGCCTTGAGATATCTACGGTAAACTTCAGAATTCTCATTTAACTGAAACTGATATTGAGTGTCTCTGAAGGTCATTTTTGGTAAAATATCAATGGTATCATTGAAATTTAAAGGGTAAGCGATTGTTGGTTTAAAATCAAATCTTTGGCCCGTTCTAAGGAGGTCTCGATTAGAATCAAATTTACCATCTTGTACTAATTTGCAATTAGGATCTCTATCAAAGTTAGGAGAATCACAAGAGTTTGTAGGGTATCTTAATTTATTCGTACTATCACTCAAAGTTTTTTCAGTGATATCATCATAGGCTTTTCCAGCTCGTGTTAAGTTGAGGTAACTAAATTCCCAATTATATATAAATCCTGAATCAGAAATGAATTCGGGCATTTTAGAAACAATAATTTCAGGTGTTCGATGCACGCTTTCATCATTACCGGCCAAAGGATCACTTTTAAGAAGATTGATATGATAACTTGTATCAATGTGGAAATGAGTATTTTCTGTATTTTTAGAAAGACTCATGCGGTTCTCAAGGGAAGGTTCATTTTGATTTTTTGTTTCTTTTGAAAAATCATTAGGATATTGCAGATCGCTGGCATTAAGCATTTGTAATCGATGAATATAGTCATTGGGTAATTCAAGGTAGTGATCATACTTAAGAAACCAACGGTTAAATCCTTCACCCTGTTCAGTTTCACTCTTAAAGGAATTGATGCGGTCCTCATTTTGAAAGACTTTATCCCTGAGCCAGGCCGTATTGAATTCCCCATAGCTGTTTTCATTCAAAACAAAACGATAATTTAACAAGCTCTTGGGACCTCTGAGTTCATAATTTTTTAAAGTGTAAGTGAGATCCTGATTCCTTGATATGACATAGAAGAAAGGTTGGGAAATGGTAAGACCTCCCGGCTGAGAATTCTCGAATTCAGGCGTCAATAAGCCCGTCTGTCGGTCACTTTTTAATGGGATAACCAAGTAGGGAAGCCAGAAGACGGGAATGGTTCCCACTTTTAAAAAGGAGTTTTTGATATAGGCATAGCCACCGAGTTCGGCTCTGATTTGTGATCCTTGGAAACTCCAGGAAGCCGGGCAGTTGGAACAAGTTGTGTAATCAGCATTTTGCACAAAAAAATCATTTTCGCCAGTTTTGTTAATGAGTTCGCCTTCAAAGATTACAGACCCAGATTGGACAAATCCCTTTGAAATAAGACCCGTATTAGATTCATAATCAAACCAAACTTGATCTCCGCCAAGAGTGGACTTAGTATGTGTCATTATGACTCTTCCTAACATGTGAATTCGCTTGGCTCTTAAGAAGATATAGGCTTGATCGCATTTTATATGATATTCCTTGTAGACAATTTGTATATTTCCTTTGAGCTCTACAATTTCATTTTCTGTATCTCTATCCAATGAATCTGCTTGAATAAGAAGTCCTTGAATTTTTGCAGAAAATGAACTTTCTGCGGCTAAGGTAAAAGAAAAGTTGAAGTAAAAAAATATTAAAAAAAGAAGATAGGTGAAGGACTTAAGATTCGTAAGCATTGGAAAAATAAAATCACTTTAGTCTGGTTTTGTCGAGGTTTTAATAGGTTTTAGTCTAAAAAAAACTAAAAATATCAATGAGGTATTTATTAATAAAGTTGTTTTGCCGAAAGAGGAACAGCGATGGATTGTAACTAACCTTATTGAGGGCGTATGAAAACAGAAGTGATTCAATTAAGCGAAGGATATCAGATAAATTTAATTGGTAAATTGGATGTCTTAAAGACGAACTATTTAAAAGAAGTTTTAGCCAGAGACTTTAAAAATCAAAATTTGGTTTTTAATTTTTCTTCCATTAGTTTTGTAGGATCAAATGGAATACTCCTGTTTTTCTCTGTTATGGATAACTTGTTCCATTCTCATCAAATCAGTTCGGCGGTGATTGGACTGAATGATGATTTCAAAAAGGTCATTTTTGTCGATCGATATCCGAATCTAAAATTTGAATTTGTGAATCAACAAGCTAATTACTTTGCCTAGTTCCAGCTAGTTTAAACCAGCTCTTTGGAGACCCAAGCCTTTTATCCTAAATGAGACAGTTGTTTTTGGAGGAAAGGTTTTTGCTTAATTCAATATTGATTTTTTCTAATGAATCCATGGCTTGTTTATATTTAATAAGCTCCGAATTTTTTTGATCCCATAGATATTTCAATGATTCCAGCTGTTTTTCAGTATTAAAAAGATCTTCCTTTGTTTTTGTATTTTCATCAAATAATTTTTTGGTTGTCAATTTTAGGTCTTTATTCTCTGTTTCATATTTATACTCAAGGCGTTGGAGGGCGGCAATTTTGTCATTAAGATCTTGAGTTGTTTTTTCATATTGGATCCTTTTTTCAGAAAAAAAGCGTTCCATTTCAATGAGTTTATTCTCGGTTTCTAAAAATTTTTGATGATAATGTTCGAGATCTTCAACTTTTGAATTAAGAAAATGGATGTTTTCTTTTTGCTTGGTTAAATCTTGATGATTTTGAGAAACGATTTCTTCATATCGGGAAATGACTTTTTCATTTCTTGTTTTTTCAGTTTCAATTTGAAAATTAAAATTATCAATCATATCAGATACTCTATTTTTAAGATCCTGTATCTGAACTTCTTTGCGTTCATTCACCTCTGAAATTTTTTGAATTTGCAACTCCAAATTTTTAGAATATTCTTTGAGCTCTTTGAAGTAAGGTTTTACTTGGGTATTTATTTTTTCTTGATATTTCCTTAATCGATGAGTTTCATTTCTTAAATCCACTTCCCTCGAAGTGATTAGGGAATGCTGAATTTTTAAAATCTCATTTTCATCTTGTAGCTGTTTTAATTGGGCATTTCTTGTTTTTTCTTTTTCGAAATTAATAAATTCCTGATCTTGAAGATTTTGGTTGTTAGCTTCCAACTCTTTTAATTTATTTTTTAAAATCTCAATTTCATTCTCAGCATAAGATAATCTTCGAATACTGACTTTTAGTTTTTCATTTGCTAATTCATTCATTTGAATCAGAGTTTCAAGAGATTTATTAGCTTTTGTTTCTTCTTTGCTTGGCAGTGAATTATAGGTGTCCATTTCTAGATAATCTCAAAATGATCCATTTTCCACAACCCTAGGTCCTAAATCTAGTCTTAAGTCAATCAGACAAAGGCCGATAGAAAGTCTATGGGTGAGATTAAAATGGAAGACGCAACGTCATCAAGTCCAATCAAAAAAGTTATTGATTTTGGCATTGATCCTGGGGATTACGGTAAGTCAGACTCATTAAGATATTTGATTTTAAGCCAAGTCTCTGAAGAAAAATATGAAAAATCTATAGAGGATCTTAGAGCCTTTTATCGTAAGGAAAGTGAGTATCCTACCTTTAAAATTAAGATTGAACGTTTTGTAAATCATTCTATTGATCTTATTTTTGCAATTAAAGCTAAAAAAACATTTCCTGGAGTTAAGCAATTGACCAGAGCCAAACAGCAAGAATTAAGGGATCGGTTTAAAGAGCATTTTAAAGAGCTTGTTTACATGTTAAAAAAGATAGAAAAAATCGAAAGAGATCTTTCCATTGAAGATGCGAGAAGCACTATTTACGTGATCCGAGCACTTTGGGTCTCATTTATGGCCCTCATGACCACTTGGTTTATTATGGAAACCTTTCAAGGATTAGCAATGACGAGCTTTGTTGTCATTACTGATACAGCAGAAAAAATAATGGACTTCATTATTTCAAAAATAGGTTTATAATCCAAGTTCTTTATACAGAGATTTTAGAACCATTAAATTTGAACCACCATCTAATTTAACCCCATTAACAAAAATGGTTGGCGTTCCCGCAACTTGAGCCTCTGCGCCTTCTTTACTGGCTGCTTTGACCCAGTTTTCTGTTTCTTCAAGGGCCATGCATCTTTTCAAATTTTCGCATTTTTCTGGTTGAAAACTGCATAACTTGGTATCTACTTCAGCAAGTGAGCCCATACCAATAAAGGATTCTTGATTCTCAAAAATAAAATAATGATAATCCCAACCTTGTTTAAACTCTTTTTCCGCGCAGTAGGCAGCATAAGAAAGTCGGCACCTAATACCATTTCCTTTGCTGTTTGAATCAAGTCCAGGATTGCAAGTTCCATCCAAAGGAAAAGGTTTGTAGATTAACTTCACATTTTGATGGGAGGCCATAAATGTTTTTAATGATGTCACTGCGTGTTTACAATGAGGGCACAAATAGTCGGCAAATTCAACGATGGTAAACTTAGCATTTTCATCTCCAGCAATTAATCCTGTGGTGGGGTTAAATGAAAATTGATTTCGATTTTTCCACGACTGTAAACTTTCTTGAATAAATAAGTCGAGTCTTTCACCAGTGAATCTTTTTTGAACATCCCAATTTATAAAAAAGCCGAGAATAGGAATAGCCAACAGAAGGTAAAGGCTGGCTTTATTCTCTTTAAACAAATGAGATATGTCAGTAAATATATTGAGTTCACTGTTTTTTGGAAAGGTAAAGTAAAGCGAAATGAGGCAAATCATCGAAAGGAAATAAGTTCCAATGCAAAAAGGGCAATAGCTTGATAAATAAAGACTTGAAATGGCAGCCATAACAATGGAAACGAAGAAAACAAAATTTGCGAGATAAAAGCTAAAACGAAAAGGGCGATGGGATTCTTTAGAGCTCAGAAATCCGTTGAGAATAAAGATGGCTAAAACTAAATTGGTAAGAAGGCCTAGTAAGGCAATGGGCACATTGAAAATTTCAGCAAAGCTACTTGTTGAAGCGACATCGCAATTAAATTTTTCATTTATGTTACAAAAGCTACTGTTAGAAAAGCCATATTTAAGTCCATAAAACTTAATACTTAAGTAGGTATGTAAGCCAGCAGACAATAATGAAGAGCAAAGGGCAAGGGATATTAATTTTTTTCTTTTTGTTTCCATTTCCTAATGAGATCATAAATAGGTGATAAGGGGAAATAATTTTTAAGCTGTGAGCTTGGAGATGCAGGGTGGCACGATTAGTTGAATGGGTAAATATTAAAAAAGAATTATACCAGCATGTTTACCATCAAGTTCAACAACGATGGGGAAAACTTGGAAAACAAATTCTAGATTATCGAAGTAAGTATGATAGTGAAAGTCATCGAAAATGGATCATTTCAAATAAAGAAGATCTATTTGAAAAAATGAATCAATCTCAAGTAATTATTTTGGGTGATTTTCATTCCCTTCATCAATCACAAAAATCACACCTACGACTGATTAAGAATTTTAAAAATTTAGATTTTAAAATCGCTGTTGAGTGCATTTCTTTCCAGCACCAGAAATATTTAGATAAATATTTAATTGGTGAAATAAACGATAAGGAGTTTTTAAAAAAAACAAATTGGAAAAAAAATTGGGGATTTCCCTGGGAGCATTACGAAGAGATTTTTAAATATGCAAAACAAAAAAAAATTAAAATGATTGCTTTGAATAATCTTAAGTTGATGTCTTTTAAAGACTCTCTTTACAAAAGGGATAGGGTGGCCACCCGAATTATCTCGCAGGAGCTTAAAAAAAGTTCTGAAACGATTTTTGTTATATATGGTGAGTCTCATTTAACTTCTAAAAAATTTCTAAATTTTGGAGAAAGACAAAGTAAGATAAGCAAATTAAAGATTTTTCAAAATATTGACGAAATCTATTTTCAATTAATGGATCTAAATAGGGAAGATGATGTAGATCTTGTTAGATTTACTGAGAATGAATTTTGTTTATTGAATGTTCCGCCATGGGTAAAATGGCAATCCTATTTGCTCTTTCTAGAAAAGAAATATGATTCTGAAATTGAATCAGAGAATCCTGATTTTACTGACTTTGTTGATCAATATATCAAAGTCATTTCAAAGGAGCTTAAAATACCTTGTGATTCTAAAAATTTGTCAGTTTATACTTCAAATGATTTTTCTTTTTTAAGAAAAATCAAGATGTCAAAAAGTGAAAATGAATTAAAGTTCTATGAGATTTTGATTGAGGAGGAAAGGTCCTTCTATATTCCTGATTTAGGAATTGGCTATTTAGGGAGGTTGACAATCAATCATGCTGCGGCGTTGGCTATGCAGTATATTTATTTTGCGCTTATAAAAATTAAATCGGTTCCCCACAAGTTGCCAGAAGAATTTGTATGCTTGATTTGGATAGAAGCTGTTTGTTATTTTGGTTCAAAACTCATAAATCCTAAGAGGAAAACGGAAACTATTAAGGACATAAAACAGAAAGTGATTCAATTTGGCTCTCAAGATTCAGATAAAGAGGCCTTAAAACTAGCTCTTTACCAAAAAACAAAAGAAGTTATGAGAATTTCAGGACGTTCGTTTGAGAAAAACAAAATGATAGTTCAGAAAAAAACAAGTTATATTCACTGTGCAAATTTATTGGGTTCTTTGATGGGGGAAAAATTATACAAGGGGTATAAGGCGGGTTTTATTTCCCTTGATCTATTGCATTCATTATTGAGAAAAAAAATGGAAGGTAAAACTTTTGAAAAGTTCTATTATGAATTTCTTGAAATAATAGATAATTTACCAGAATCATTCAAAAGTAAAGCTGACAGGCTGTAGGTCTAGATGTTTCAAAATGCCGTAGACCTTCAACTTCAATGATTTTATGATAGTCGTATGAAGATTCTTCTTGTCGATGATGAACCAGATGTTTTAGATTTGCTTCAATTGTTAATTTCGTTGGAGTTTCCTGATATCCAGATTTTTACCGCCTTAGACGGCCTAGGTGGTCTTAATATCTTTAATAAGAATTTAGATTTGGATTTGATTTTTTGCGATTACAATATGCCCAAAATGAATGGGGGCTCTTTCTTTTCGGAAGTGAGAAAAACCCATAAGGACTTAGATTTTGTACTTGTCAGCTCTGAAGACCCTAAAAAACATAAACAGTTTGAAAATGACAATCATTTTCATCATATAGATAAACCATTTTCTGACAAAGCTATTTTTAATAAGATAAGACAAATTTCCAGTAAAAAACCATCACCTGCTATTTTGGAAGGTGAGCCCAAACAGCAAAATTTTATTCCAGTTAATTTGGATATTTTATTGCATTTAAGAAAAGTAAATAGTTCCTTGTATCTGAAAATTTCCAAAGATAAGTTTATTAAAGTATCACATAATGATATCGAATTTAAATTAGAAGATAAAGAAAGGTTCATTAAAAAAAATGTAGATTCACTCTATGTTCAAAAGAATGAATTTAATAGTTTCTTGAACGATTTTAAAAAAATTGTGTTATCTAAAATGGCATGGGACAAGGCTCAGAGCCAAGAAAAAATAGATCTGTTATCTAATGATTTGTCATTGGTTCAGAGGGCCACCTCTGTTTTTGGGTGGACTCCTGAAATTATGAAATTTGCTCAGGAAAATATATCTGCAGTCATTAATATACTCAAAACAGAGCCCACGTTTAACAGACTAAATGAATTGTTGAAAAACAAAAAAAACTTTAAATTGACATCACATTTAATTATTTTATCAATCATGCTGACCGATGTGATTAAGAGGTTAAAGTGGGAATCGGATAAAACAATTGAAAAATTAACTTTTGCAGCCTTGTTGCACGATTTTTTATTAGATGAAGATCTTTTTGCTGACAAGCAAACGTTATTGATGGCAAATGACTTTTCTTCACTTAAAATCACACCAGAAGGGAATAGGCTTTACAATCATCCCTTAGATGCTGCAAATTTGGTTTTGGACTGGCCTCTTTGCCCTCCTGATGTGGATGTGATTATAAGACAGCATCATGAAAAACCAGATGGGCAAGGTTTTCCTATGGAATTAACGGCACAGAAAATTGCTCCCTTATCTGCGGTGTTTATCATGTGCGAGGATTTAATTTATCAAAATATGATCAATCCAGATATCAATTTAAAGTCCTACTTTAATGGTAAAAAAAGTTTTTACGGACGAGAGCCCTTTAAGAATATCTATCCTAAGATTCAAGAAATGCTAGAGCAGATGAAGTAGTGTTTCAAAATGATACAATCGCACATGCACCTTAAAGTTTAAATATATTTTCCGATAAGTAGGTATGCGTGTTCCATTGGGAATTTTCATTCAATTTTCTACCCTTTTATTCTTAGGTCTGAGTTGGAGTTTTCAGAAATTCGATGTTTTTTTTGCTGAAAACTCTGGAGATAAAGAACAGATTAAGGTTTTAAAAAATCAGTTAGAAATTAAAGAGTTCGAGACTAAAATTTCTTCTTTGGAAAATGAAAAGATGAATCAGCAGGTGCTCAGTTTATTAGATCAAGAGAGTCGATTGAAAAATAATTCTCTGGTAAAAGACCATATTAAATTGGGGTTAAGGACTCCAGCGTCAGTACGCAAACTTGATTTCTCACTTCTGCGAATAGAAGAGTTGCGAAGTCTTTTTCGAGAAAAAAATTATAATAAAGTTATTGAATTAGGAGAACGTATTTTAGGTCAAGAAAAAACATTTATTGTTAAACCTGAAGTGTTGTTTTTCTTATCAGAGTCTTATTTCTTGAATAAGCAATATGAAAAATCCGTAGAGAAAATTAATCAACTTATCAATTTGTATCCTGAGCATATTATGACGGGCTATTCTCTGCTCCGCCTTGGGAATATTAGCGAGAAATCAGAACAGGTAAATGAAGCAGAGTCTATCTATAGAATTATCATAGCACAATTTCATGACAGTGCCTTAACCGGAGAGGCCAAAAAGCTTCTTTCAAACTTAAGTGAATAACATGAATAGAATATGGAACTTTAGTTTATTTATTAGCTTCTTTTTCTTCAGTGCGATGGCCACTGTCGAATCGCCTCGGGGATGTTTTAAGTCGCATTTTGAAAAATGCTATTTGGGTACGGTAGGTAAGACGTCACGGGTTCATTGGGGTGAGAATGACTTTTTTCTTGGGAAGCAAACAATTCTTAAAATACAGAAAAATAAAATTCATTTTCTTGAAGGCTCAATGGTTATCAAGAATCTTTCTGCCGTGGAGTTACAGATAGAAAATAATACAATTTTCTTGTTAAAAGGAGAGTACTTGATTAGCCGAAATCCTGAGAACTATGTGATTAGGACCATGGAAGGTGTGGCTGAGATAGTCCTAAGGACTTCAGTCATCAATTCAGCTGGATATTCAAGTATGAAAATCACTGAAGGATTCGAGATCAATTTGGTGCCTGAGGGGTCCGATAACTTTAGTTTTAGCTCCTTGAGGCTTATCCCTCTAGAACCGCATTTATCAGCATATGCTAAAACCATGAACCAATCACCTTCTGAAATTTTAAAATACGCAAAGGAATTTCATAGAAAATACAAAAATTACACTCGTTGGTTCTCGGAACTGAATGATCAGTTAATTGCCTTAAAGAACGAGGAAGAGCTTCAGAAAGAAAGACAAAAGGCCAGCGACAAAGCAAAAAGAGATCTTGCCTCTCTACGAACAAAGCAACAGTTCTATCATAAAGTATTTGAACGGTAGGAGTCTAGTCCATATTTTCTCATATTTCATAGAAATTAAGACATAAATTATTAAAGTCTTATAAAATATAAGAGCGTGTTTGAACGTTTCAGGCACGCTCTAAATATTCCAGGAGGGAATAATGACAATTTCTCGAGCTGAAAGGGCTAGTGATACCAATAAGTTGACGGATCTTCGTGAAGAATACGAAAGCCGAGAGGTTCAAAGTGAAAAAAGAAAAAACGCAGAAATAAAACGAAATCAAAAACTACACAATGATGAATTAAAACAAGTTAAAGCTACCTATGAGAGTAAAATTGGTGATATCCAAAATAAATTTGGTGAACGCTTAACAGATCAAGAACAACAACATCAAAAACAAATATCTGACGTCAGATCTGTTTATTTAAATCAGCTCAGAAATAAAATGGAGGCAGCTCAAAACGAAAGACAGGTGCTTTCTGAAAATTATCAGGCGGAATCAGATACCCAAAAAAAAATTGGTGAGAGTCAAAAAGATCTTTTGACAAAAAACTTTCAGGGAGAAATCAAAAAAAGGGATGAAATGGTATCAGAACTCCATCAAAAAAAACGCGAAGAGATGGAACAAGGGATTCATAAGAATGCAGAGAAATTGCAAAGTTCCTATGATAGGGAGCTTAAATCCCTTATCAAAGGACGGCATGATGAAAAAGAAAATAATTATAAGGAACGAGGACAATTAAAGTCTTATTATGAAGATAAAATTTCTGAAATGGATAAAAATAAGGCTCGTGAAGGACAAAATTGGTCTCATAAATATTCTGATACGGTTTTGGCTCTGAATCAAAAATATTCTGATAGTTTGGATGAAAAGAATCAAATTTTAAAACATGCTACAGAAAAAAACAAAGAAAAATTTGATGCCAAGTATGAAGAGTTACAGGATCATTTGACAGCATCCAACGAACAGTTTAAGGCGACAATTGATGAAAGATTAAATAACAAAGTGAAATCAAAAGAGTCAGAAATCTTTAGTTTAAAAAATAGAATTTATGCCGATCAACAAAGCAAAAATAAGCTCAATGAGGTTGAAAAACAACATTTAGTAAGTGCTTATGAAGAAAAACAAAAATTACTAGAAAAAAACTTAATTGAACAACGAGAAGCTCTGAAATCTGTAAATGATCAAAGGATCGGAAAAATACTTAATGAGCAGAATGACTTTAATGCGCAAAACTTAAAAAGAGAAAAAATTGATAAAAACTTAAGCAATGAAAAGCACCGACAAGACCGGCAAGCAGTTCAAGAAATGCACAAGAATGAAGTGTTTAACGTGCAAAATGCTACAGACAAGAGAGTAAGCAGTATTCAAAAAACTGCCAATAATAAAGAAGAAAAAATAATCGCCTATTATGATGAATATTTAGACTTGATGAAAAATGGATATGTTGATAAAATCATCGAGCAAAGAGAGAAGAACGACAAAGATCTTTCACAGCTGAATGAGATTTATAATGAAAAATTTCGAAAGTTAAAGAGCATTTATGAACGAAAGCTAGATAAAACAGCAAATGACTATGAAGCTAAAATAGCAAAGATGAATGATGAAAAAGATCGAGAAATAAAGAGTTTTAAAAATCAAATGAATATTAAAGTTTATGATAAAGATAAAGAATTAAAAATGAGTTTAAACTCAATGGAAAAAAAATACGAAAATAAGATTCAAGGTATTCAAGAACAATACGAAGATGTTTTGAATAGAACAAATGAAAACCATCAAGAAGACTTAAAGAAGATGTCTTTAAAAATGCAGAACTACACCAAGAAAGCCTAGAAATGAAACTAAATGCGAGGAAAGTAAAGATTGTAGCCACTCTTGGCCCATCCACAAGCACTGAGGAATCCATAGAAAAAGCTATTTTAAGCGGCATGAATGTGGCTCGATTAAATTTTAGTCATGGAAGCCATGAACAGCACTTAAGTCATATTCAAATAATTCGAAAAATTTCAAAAAAACTGAATGCCCCTATTGCTATATTACAGGATTTACAAGGGCCTAAAATTAGAGTGGGTCAATTTTTAGAAGGTCAAATCAATCTTCAAGATGGCCAAATTGTCGAGGTGACAACAGAAAAAATTCTAGGAAACGATTCTTTGATACCCACTGATTTAGTATCTATGCCTGATATTGTAAAACCAGGTTATAAAGTCATGTTTGATGACGGTTTAATAGAACTTCAAGTTATTGAAGTCAACAAACCGCGAGTGAAACTCAAAGTCATCTATGGTGGTATTTTAAAAAATAGGAAAGGTATCAATATTCCCGAAGCCCAGTTGCCAGTCAATTCATTAACAGAGAAAGATTTAAAAGACCTGGAGTTAGGTTTGTTAAATCAAGTCGATTATGTGGCTTTAAGTTTTGTACGTCATGGTAGAGATATTAGACAATTGCGAGAGTTGATTGAAAAACATCATAGTGAGGCAAAGATTGTTGCCAAAATTGAGATGCTGGAGGCATTAGATAATTTGGATGAAATCATTAGACTTTCTGATGCAGTTATGGTTGCCAGAGGTGATTTAGCTGTGGAAGTCGGTCAAAGTCGGTTAGCTGGGATTCAAAAGAAAATTATCAAACTCAGTAACGAATTAAATAAGCCCGTCATTACGGCTACACAAATGCTTGATTCTATGGTTGAAAATCCAAGACCGACAAGGGCAGAAATTACTGATGTTGCGAATGCTGTACTGGATGGATCGGATGCTCTGATGTTATCAGCAGAAAGTGCCAGTGGAAAATACCCGTTCAAAGCCATTCAAACCATGAATGAAATTATTTATGAAGTTGAAAAAAATGAAGAGAATTACAATCGAATATCTCTAGAAACAGAATTATTAAGCGTGCCAAGTAGTATTGGAGCCAGTGCTTGTTTGTCTGCATTGAAATTAAATGCAAAAGCTATCATCTGTTTGACGACGACAGGTAAAACCGCGCAAACCATTTCTGGATTTCGTCCTCAAGCGCCAGTGTATGCCATGACTTCTCAATTAAATGTATTGAATAAGTTAGAACTTATTTGGGGATTGCAAACTTTACTGATTTCAGATTATAAAAATTTTTCTGATATTATTAACCAACTGGATGCTATTGTTATCAAGTTCGGTATTGCGAATACTGGTGATAGAATTATTCTAACTTTAGGATTGCCCGTAGAGCAATCTGGACAGACCAATACACTGTTCGTTCATATGATTGGCGAGCAAACAGTTTCAAAATTAGAAAATAAAGAGCTACCACTAAGGTTTAGATCCTAGTCTCAAAATGAGATGAGCCAATTTATTAATCCACAATCGTAAAGAAGTTGAATATAATTAAGGAATGAGACCATGGGGCATTGGGTTGGCAACTCTCATTGTGAGTTTTATTTTGTATAGGTTATTTATTCATCCTTATTTTATCGCAGAACCTTTTACCTCAACCAGCAAATTTTCTTCAATTCAGGAAAACGAAAAGATAAAGGGTTCACTTCAGATAAAAGATGTAAACGATGTAAAAGCTGTCAAAAATAAGAATGATACAAAAAAGAAATCTCGATTGGAAAATAGTTTGAATCAAAAAATGGACTCATTGATTGAGGAAAAAACGAATCCTCTTCGTGTGGTGGCCAGTGAGGACAGCCGTCATGGTGCCAGCCGCAGATTGAAGGAGGACGAATTTATTAAGACTTATCCACGGGTGAGATCTGATTTTTATCAAAAAGATCATTCAGAGGAATGGTTTGAGTTTCCAGGGACCTATGTCACATTTGAAAAAATTGAAAACCCATTGTTGCAAGTTTCCACCTTTCGAGTGACTACAAATGAGGATCAGGCTTTGCCGAATGCAAAATTAATTTACAATGAAAATCAGAAAATTTTTGCTGTGCTCACTGGGAAAGTTATCCTTAAGATTTTTAGTTTATTAGAAAGTGATCAAATTGCTAAAGATTATCATTTTCAATTGGAACGAGCGAGTCCAGAGATAAACACCTTTTACTTTACTGTTCGTGAAAGTTATCAATTATCCCACTTAAGCTCGAAGCTAGGAAGTGACTTTCGAGTTGAAAAATTTCATTTTGAAATAGTAAGAGATCAATGGCAAAGAAATTAATAATTTTATTTATACTGTCCTCCTTTATATCGGTTTTTTTTCAAAACTGCAGTCAGAATGGCTTTGGTGTTGTCTCTCCACCATCGGCAAATGAGGACGTTTCAGACCCGTTATTTATTTATGCCTGGCATTTGAAAAATACGGGTCAGAATGTGTTCTCAGGAACAGCAGCAACGGTGGGTTATGATTTAGGTTTACAAAAAACATGGGGCAGTGGGATTTATGGACAAGGAATAAAAATTTTAATCAGTGATGACGGTATTGAGAAACTCCATGAAGACCTGGTTGATAATCTTTTTTCTGGAAAGGAATACCGAGATTATATAGTGTCAAATTGGTTAAGTGATTCAGCTGCTCCTTCAGATGTCGATTCCCACGGAACCAGTGTCGCAGGCCTTGTGGCCGCCGTAGGATGGAATGGAAAGGGGTCTCTGGGAGTGGCACCAAAGGCCAAGATAGTGGCCACTAACTTTATGTCTGAAAATGTGACAAGAACTTCTGCTGTGATTGCCGATCAAGCCAAGGGGAGTGTGGATGTTGTCAACATGAGTTGGGGTTACGCTCAAACAAATTATACGGAAATTGAACCTACTTTTAATGATCAATTAAAGTTTGGTACTGAAAATGGACGCTCTGGAAAAGGTGTCTTATATGTTCGCTCTGCGGGAAATTCTCGATTAGAGTTAGTTGGTCGGAGTGTGAATGACTATCGACTCGGTTCTGCAAACTTTGATGGTAACAATATCACACCCTATTCCATAAATGTCGGAGCTATTTTGGCAAATGGAAAAAATGCCTACTACAGTTCTCCTGGTTCCAATTTATGGATCAGCGCTCCTGGTGGAGATGATGGGGTGACTTCTCCAGCTATGGTGACAACGGATAGGACGGGTTGTACTTTGGGATATTCAAATAAAAATTTGACCTCGCCACTTGCAGAGTTAGGGAGCGGATTTCTCAAGGGTTCAAATGGAAATGGAAGTTGTAACTACACGGTAACCTTTAATGGAACCTCCAGTGCGGCTCCCAATGTCACTGGCAGTATTGCTTTGTTGTTACAAGCCTTCCCTCTATTAACTTGGAGAGATGTTAAATATATTTTAGCTAAAACAGCGATTAAAGGTATTAGCGATGGACAACCTTTTGAAAACTTTTTATATCAAAATAACTCCACTCGATTCGCAAATCATAAATCCCCTACGGGATATACTTGGGACGATGAATGGGTAGTTAATGATGCTGGTTTCAATTATAATAATCTTTTTGGTTTTGGATTGATCAATGTGGATGCGGCAGTTGAATTTGCAAGGACCTACACGAGTTTATTTACGAGTTCATTGCAAAGAAAGGAATTTCCAATTTCAGGATTATCTTTGCCAGTTCCTGACTATGACAAAGATGGAGTTTCAAGCACTATCAGTGTTGCTGATAATTTAAGAATAGAAGCTATCCAAGTAGAGGTGAGTGTCACCCATCCAAATGCGGGAGAGTTAGCCGTGGAGTTAGTCAATCCTAATAATAAAAGAAGTGTGTTGGTGAACATGAATAACAGCTTGGATGGAACTCAGAATCTGACTTCTTTCACCTTCTTAACTAATAAATTTTATTTTGAGCCCTCAGTGGGGACCTGGAAACTGAGAGTCATTGATGGTCGCACAGGAAATCAAGGAACTTTAACTGGGTGGAAATTAGTAATTTATGGACAATAAAGGGCTCTCAACGACAACGACTATTTCAAGATTTTCTTAAAATCCCAGATCATTTTCCAGAAGGTGGCTAAGCGCTCAATATCAGAAAGAATGATATTAACAAAAACACCGCCTTCTTCCATGATTTTTTCACTGACAATATTTTTTTCAATAAGAGGGTTGAGGTCTTCTACCTTTAATAAAAATCCTAATTCTTTCATGGAATCATTTTGTAAATCATTAACATTGATTTTTCGAACGCCCTTAGCATTTGGCTCAATTTTTTTAGCATAGTTGATGATGCCATTAAAAGTTTTAATTTCTTCTGAAGAAAATGAAATCTTATCTTTTTCTGGTTTGTATATCCACTCATTATGCCAATCTACGAATTCAAAAAGTAAATCGAGTTTGTATAAAACTATTTTTTGTCTTCCTTCACCGAGTTCTTCGACTTTTCCAAGAGCCATTTCTTCCAGCGCCGCTAAGAGACTTTGCATTTTGTTCGTGGCTTCTTGAAATATTTGAATTGTTGTGTTTCTTAATCGGTTTTGTGGAATGAGTATACCCTCATCTTCTTTAGTTCCAAACCTATATCCAACAAAGCTAAGGATGGAAATTAATTTATTTATCGTATGGGGAGGAAATCTTTCCTCGTCTGGATTTGAAGACTCAAGCATTTTAATTCTTTTATTAGCTTCTCTGATATTATCATTTAAATTTCGGAGGATGGCTTTCACCCACACAGGAAGGCTTTCCAATTGTTGGTTGAGCGTTTCGTAAGGCAGGGCGATGACCTCTGAATCCTTCATGGCTTTGACATTGGCAGATCTGGGTTTTTTGTCGAAGATGGCCATCTCGCCAACTAAATTTCCAGCTTTAATTTCAGCCAAGGTGATCTCTGAGTTACCTTTTGATTTGGTAATCGCAAACTGTCCTGACTTAACAATATACATATAATCCGGGGCATCTCCGTCACGAAATAAATAAGTGTCTTTAAGGATTTTTTTGGAATCGGCCACAATTAATTCTATTAGATGTCGTGATCATTAAACAACATATATTTCTAAAGCCTTTTCTCCTGATCTTGGTTTTTATTGGCCTCTAGACCTAGATCTTGTTCCTTTATTTCTTCCATTTTGTCGGCAAGATTAAACTGTTTACTGGTTTTTATTCTTCGTGCGCTCATTTTTAAATCTAAAACTATTTTTTGATATCGATCTTGGACATCTTTAAGGTATGAAAATTTCGTCATATATTTATTTCCAGGGAGTTTCATTTTTTCTAAAACAATACCATTGCCCATGTAAATCATAGAGGCGATAAGATCGGTGTTATTATCGATATCATCCGTTCCTAAAAATAAAATAAGATCACCGAATTTAATTTTTTCTTTTGTTAGCTCTCGGGTGTACTCAGAAATGATTCCTTGAAAATCAGAATTTGTAATGGAGACTTCTTTGTTTAGGACGCTTTTATTTAAATTCTGATTATTCTTCCACTCTAACCACTGAAGAGATAATCCTTTGTGGGAAGAATTGTATTTTACCTTATGTAAATCTATTTTGATTGTTGATGGTAGAAAAGTCTCTAGACTATAAGGTTTATTTTTTTGATAGGAAATATTTTGATCAGTTTTTAATTGATGGTACCAAAAATAAAATTCACCTTTTGAGTTTAAAGATAACCGAGTATTTACAGTGTAATTATCGCTTCCTAAAATCTTGGGATAGGTAAGTGCTCTTTTTGAATCCTTGAGAGACTTGTAGGTTTGAAATTCATATTTCTTTTTATAAGAAAGTTTTTCAAATGATGTTGTTTCTATATAAGCAGCCCACGAAGGGGAGCTAACTATAAATGCGATTGATGCCATAGATGCTATTTTTAAAACGGATAAAAAAACTGTTAAATTTGATCTCATACATACCTCTTGAGATCATAACGCTGCAAGTCGTGCCAATGAATCATCATGAGGCGAAAAAGAACCAAAGCGAAGGGATTGGTTTAAAATCGAATAATACTTAGACGAAAGCCCACAATTCTTCAGTATTGTCTTATTTATTCGCATGAACCTTTCAAATACGCTCTTACTTCAAAAGGGTCCACTGAGATGAATCCAGGGAGTGTCTCATTTTGATTTTTTTAAACCCAGTATCTAGCCAAAGATCAATATCATTATTTTCTTTGGCTTCTAGTTTGAGTAATTTCATAAACTTGGGTGAAAGAGAATAGGTACTTTCCACCATTTGAGACAGGGTGTCCCAGCGGATATAGGGTTCAAAACTTTCTCCCTCATTCAGGCTTTTATAATTACCGACAATCCAAATTTTGTTTTTAGAAATAGTCACTGGCCAATTTTCATTTTTAAAAAAATCTATTTTTTTCCAATGATCACCATCTATTGTTTTGAAAACTCCCTCTGCCGAGATGAGTCCCTTGAGTTTAGTTTCAGGATAAAATGCCATGGAGTATATTTTTCGTTTTATTAACTCATCTGTTTTTAATATTTGTTCTTTGTTGGTTCTTTCCAAATGGGGCATCGTTTTTTTCCACCAAACTTCTCCATGCTCTGGCAACAAAGAGACGTGCCAATACTCACCGCTTAGATTTTTGATTTCCAGTCGTGATCTTATTTTAGGACCATTAATTTTATTTATTAAAGAAAAAGCTAAGTATTTATTTGTGATATAGGCTTTGAAATCTGAAATGGGATATTCTTTTTTGTTTGCATCAACCAGTTGAGTCCCTTTTCGATAACTAATGCTTAGCCAACCATCCTTTTGGTGCAGAGCTTGAGTGGCAAAGTCGGCTTTCATAAATACAAGCTCAGAATTTACATACCCTTTAAAATTCTGATATTGAATAAACAGCTTTTCGTTATCCCAAGAAATAATCTTAACTCTTTCTTTTTGCGGAATCGTGGTGATAAGCTTAGAGTTTTCTTTTCTTTGCTCTTTTAAAAATAACGAGGTGATAGTGAAACCAACACCAATATCCTCAGAAAAAGATTCTAATAAATCTAGTGGTAGGTAACCTTTTCCATTACCTTTATACTTTTCAACAAGTGCCCATGAAGGTCCTAAACTGAGTATTTTAACCACCTCCTGATTAGAAACGCTTGTATTGTTTTTTTGTTTAAAGTTGGAATCTTGAAATAAAATCAGGCCCGTTCTGACAATGGCCTGATCTGCCACTTGGATCTCCTTAAGCAGTTCTTCTTGTTTGTATTGAAAAACTTTTCGATCCCATTGAACTTGAAAAGAACTAGTCGTTTCAGATCGGATTCTTTTCGTCCACAGTTCTTCTTCTGATAACTGGCCTGAAGGAAAAAGGCTATCGGGCGTTTTATAAAATAAAGGAGCTTTTTTAGTGAAGATATCAGCCGTTGAAGAATCAATGAAAAATATGATAAAAAAAATTGAAAGATAAAGTAAAAATAATTTTTGCTGATTCACTTCATCTTATTATCTTATGATGCACCTTTACCTCACAAGACCTTTTGACCTAAAACTTGCCTTTAGGTTAGAGTCATAGCTTAAAAAGATATTAATTTCGCAGATAGTCGGAGGAAAATAGAGATGGAAATGATAAAAAGAATTGGAGTGGTGGGTGCAGGGCAGATGGGAAATGGAATTTCCCAAGTGGCTGCAAGTTCTGGATTTAGTGTTGTCATGATGGATGTTTCTGAGAAATCGATTGAAAAAGGTCTGCAAACCATAACGGCCTCATTGGACAAGTTAATAAAAAAAAATCTACTGACTGAACTTGACCGCGATCAAGCTCTTGGTCGTATTTCAACGGCCACCAACTACGAGGCTCTTAAAGACTGTGATGTTGTGATTGAGGCAGCAACCGAAAATATAGAGCTCAAATTAAAAATATTTTCCGAGTTAGATAAAGTTGTTAAAAAAACAGCCTACTTATTTTCAAATACCTCTTCGATATCCATAACCAAAATAGCCTCCTGCACTCAGCGCCCAGAAAAGATTGCAGGAATGCATTTTATGAATCCGGTACCCTTAATGAAATTGGTTGAAGCGATTAGAGGGTTGCAAACATCAGATGAAACTTTTGCTTTGGTTCAGCAGCTGACTGAAAAAATGGGAAAAGTTTTTGTTCCTTCGGTTAAAGATATGCCTGGTTTTATTGTAAATCGAATTTTAATGCCCATGATAAATGAAGCTATTTATGTTTTACATGAAGGAATTTCCGGGGTTGAAAGTATCGACGCGGCAATGAAGCTGGGAACGAATCAACCGATGGGCCCTTTGGCATTAGCTGATTTTATCGGGCTTGATACCTGCCTTGCAATTATGAATGTATTGCACCAGGGACTTGGTGATAGCAAGTACCGTCCTTGTCCTCTGCTAACAAAATATGTAGAGGCTGGTTGGTTAGGTAAAAAAGTGGGAAAGGGATTCTACCAATATTGAGGTTTCACAATTCGTTTATCAAATTTAAGTATGAAATTTAAGTATCAAAATGATACTTAAACGTAAATTTGAATCCAAAAGGTTGGAATGATGTGGCAATATATGTTACTTTGGTAGACAGCGAATTCTTTTTATTGAGTGTATCAGGATTAAGTGGGTCATGCGGATTTTTAGAATAGATAAAATGAGTGTAGGTGAAAATTGAAAAGAATTATCAAACTTACAAGGTTGATTTTTGTACCGTTTTTTTCCATCTGCCTGGTCTTCCTATTTTATACGAATTGCAGCGGATCTAGTAATAGTCAACCAGAGCCTGTTCCGTTAGATGAAAATAATAATCAAGGGGATCCCAATCAAGTTGTTTTGAAAGTACATGATACGGAGAGCTCAAGTACGATCAGTCCCTTGTTATTTGGTGTGAATGTTGGATGGACGGATCAAGGATCAAAAATCGTAGAGTATGGTGATTTGCTGAGAGATCGTTCTTTTCGTCAACAAAATGATGTAAAAAATAAGCAGTGGGTATTTAGTCCATCAACGGCTACCGGTGGAACTATTTCAGTTGGTACAGGAGTCGGTGATCCAAGTCCTTTAGGGGGGCATGCATCTAATGGATTTGTGACAATGGCTCAAACCTCAAATGGTTACACCTGTGTAGATCAAATTTTATTTGACGGGGTACAAAGTGGGAATCAATTTACTTTAAATTTTTCTTCATTGGGGGTGTCTGGAACCACCGCTTTGGTGGCCTTTTTTGCTGATACCAAAGTGATGCCAATCTCGTCGGCCTCTGATTATATTGCTACTGTAAATGGGTCTTGGACGAGACATGCGCTGGCTCTCACGGCAACAGGATCTTCGAAGCCAGCCTATTTTAGACTTTGTTTGGCCACGGCGGGTACAATTCAAATTGATGAGGTCAGATTAAGTCGATCGGGTTTTGAGCCTCAAGTAAAAAACCTGGTGAAGAATCGAATGCAAGAGTTAAAGGTGAAGTCATTGCGATTTGGTGGTTCCTCAGTTGATAGTTATTTTTGGAAATCAGCAATAGGAACCAGGATCAGTCGTAGTGAAATGCTCAATGACTTGGGAATTTATGAAACACCCTCCTTTGGACTCCATGAGTTTCTTGATCTTTGTGAAGAACTGAATGTGGAACCCTTGCTAGAGATCAATGTTTTAGATAGCCCAGCAAATGCTGCCGATTTGATAGAATATATCCTTGGCGGGGATGCAACTACCATGGGAACCCTCAGAAAAAATAATGGGAGGGTCACTCCTTGGAACGTCAAATATTTTGAAATTGGCAATGAACCCGCTTTGTCCTATTTAAGTGGAAGTAATTATGTGAGTTTGACCAAATCCATAGCCTCTGCAGTTCGATCTAAGGCTTCGTATTTAGGAAAAACTGTCTTTTTAAGTGGAGTAGTGGAGGCCGGTTTCAACTTGGCCGATTGGATTGCAGCCGTTCCCTTTTTGCAGAATTGGAATGCTGACGTTTTTTCTGATTCCATTGGGCTCAAAAGCACTGTTGACTTCACGCATGGGCATTTTTATTCCTATAACGGTTACGATCCAGATGAAGCCACACGGTTTCGAAACGTTATGTCTGGTGGAGAAGTCCTGAGAAAAAATATTTTAGAGGTCGTCTCTAAAACAGGTGGGTTGCCTCTATGGCTTACTGAGTTTCACGTGAATATTGAAAAATCAGAGCCCAAAGAAATTCTCACCGATTATCTTAAAGATTTTCAATCTGGTTTAGTGATTGGCCAAATTTATTTTCAACTTATCAATCAAAAGATTCCGGGGGCTCATATTTTTAATTTTTCAGAGGAAGTTGGGTATGGAATCACCCGTTCTTCCAATCAGTTTTCATTACGTCCGGCAGGTTTGGCGTTTTCATTTTTGAGTGGTGCAGCTGGGGACACTTTGATCAGCTCCCAATTGACGGGAGCTTCATCAACTGTCATTACTGGTGGGGTTGGAATTATTCCCTCTAATACTAGCTATTCGAATCTGAGTTCCTTTGTATCTAAAGATAGTACGGGTAGTTATCATGTTTTTATTTTGAATAGCGATTATGCTGTTGGATCCGCCGTAAAAATTCAATTTGACGGGTTCACACCCTCCGAAGGGCAATTGGTTTCCTATAGCCATGGATTGCTTTCAGATAACAACGAATCTAATCCAAATAATATCACTATTAAATCTAAATCCCTACCTGTTGGGTCCAAATTTGAAGTTGTCATTGAGCCCCATTCGATGATGCGCATCGATTTGCGCTAAGACTTCTTGACTGTCGCTTTTAAAAATCTAACTTAGTCACTCATTCTTAATTCAATAGGAAAAAAGCAATATGGGTTTTAATTACGATTTTCTAAGGTGTGAACAAGAAGATGGGTTATGGATTTTGACAATTTCAAGGCCCCAGGCTTTAAATGCATTGAATACCAAAATCATTGATGAGCTTGGTGAGTTTTTGCGGCAACTTTCTGAAATGGAATTTGATCATGCCCGCGGTTTGATTATTAAAGGGGATGGAGAAAAAGCCTTTGTTGCAGGAGCTGACATCAAAGAATTGTCAGAGTTAAGTGAAACAGAAGCCATGCAATTTGCTATCAAAGGACATAGTGTTTTTCATGAGTTGAATTTATTAAAAATTCCGGTGATTGCCGCTGTTCATGGTTTTGCCCTTGGCGGTGGCTGTGAGTTGGCACTCGCCTGCGATTTTATTGTAGCCACCAGAGCGGCCAAATTTGGTCTTCCTGAATGTACCTTGGGGCTGATCCCCGGATTTGGAGGTACTGTCAGACTCTCAAGGGCGATTGGAATTCGTAAGGCTAGAGAGTTGATTTATACCGGTGAAATTTTTAGTGCCGAGGAAGCTTACCGTATGGGCTTGGTTAATCAGATCGTCGATAATCAAGAAGAATTGATGAGTGTCGTTAAAAAGAAATTTGCATTGATTTTTCAGAGGGCCCCTAGTGCTATCGCCCAGGGTAAACTATCTATTAACAGATCCTGGGATATGGAAGTTGAGGAAGCTCAAAAATTTGAAGCCGAAAAATTTTCTCAGTTATTTCTTACCAATGATGTGAGAGAAGGAACAAAAGCCTTTATTGAAAAAAGAAAACCAGATTTTAAAGGAAATTAAAGGAAATTAAATGGTAACTCATAGGACTCCAAAAAATCCCATTCGTATTGTCACGGCAGCATCTTTATTTGATGGGCATGATGCAACTATAAATATTATTCGCAGATTGCTTCAAGATCATGGTGCCGAGGTGATTCATCTGGGGCATAACCGCAGTGTTTTAGATGTGGCCAAAGCCATACTTCAAGAGGGGGCCCAGGGTGTGTGCGTGAGTTCCTATCAGGGTGGTCACATGGAATACTTTAAATATTTAAAAGATATTTTAGCTGAATGTGGTTTGTCCTACGTGAAAATATTTGGCGGTGGAGGTGGGGTTATCGTTTGGGAAGAAAAGAAAGAGCTAGAAGCCTACGGGATCAATCAAATCTTTCACCCAGAAGATGGCCGAAAAATGGGACTAGAAGGCATGATTCAAATGATTATGGAGGCCTGCGATTTTGATCCTCGATCTCAAGTTCTAATGAAAATGGAATCAACTCTTCAAAAGACAAACTATTTTGCCTCAAGTTTAGGAAAAGACCCTATCCCCATGTTGGCTTTAGGCAGGGCTATCAATTCCATCGAATTAAATTCCGGAAATTCAGAGCCAAATGGAAATTCTGGCAAAACAGAGACCTTCGATCTAGAAAAATTAGAATTAAGTTCCTTTGCTAATAAAAAAAAGAAGGCCCCCTTCGTTGTTGGAATTACGGGAACTGGGGGCGCAGGAAAATCTTCCTTGATCGACGAACTGGCGCTTCGATTTTTAAACCAATTTCCGCAAATGAAAATAGCCATTGCCTGTGTTGATCCTTCGAAAAGAAAAACGGGTGGGGCCTTATTGGGGGATCGTATTCGCATGAATTCTTTATCCAGATCCCATATTTTCATGAGGAGCTTGGCTACGCGTGGATCGGGGCAAGAGATTTCATTACCTCTTAAAAATATTTTGAATCTGTTCAAGGATTTAGATTTTGATTTAATTATTGCAGAAACCAGTGGGATAGGACAAGCCTCTTCGCAAATTACAGAAATTTGTGACCTTCCTATCTATGTCATGACGAGCGAGTATGGAGCTCCTTCGCAATTGGAAAAAATTGACATGCTTGATTTTGCTTCCATTGTAGCCATAAATAAGTCAGATCGAAGAGGAGCTTTGGACGCACTGAGGGCAGTGAGTAAGCAATATCGCCGGTCCAGAAAAATATTTGATGATGCGACTGTGGTGCCTGTTTTTTTAACCCAGGCGGCGCAATTTAATGACAGTGGTGTAAATCAATTATTTACCGAATTAGTGAAGCAGTTAGAGTTTAAAACTCAAAATAACGAAATGATAGCGGGAAAAGAAAGTGTGATCATTCCAGGAGCTAGAGTTCAATACTTACTTGAAATTACCAACACGATTAGGAATTATAAAAAAAGAGTTTGTGCCTTGATGCCGGAGTTATCTCGAGTCGGTTTTTACGAAAATATTAAAACTTTAGATTTAAAAAGAATTATCAACGAAGTTGAATTTAAAAATTATGCAGACAAAGTTCTTTCTCAGTTAAGCCTTGAAGAGAAGAAAGAACTTTTGGGATGGGACGAGAAATATAATTTATACGCCCAAGACGAAATGGTCTATCATGTTCGTGGAAAGGAATTTCGTAACTCCTTAGTGACACGAACACTTTCTGGAACAAAAATTAAAAAAGTTGTCGTTCCAGATAAATCAGATTGGGGAGATCGATTTAAATATTTAAAATTAGAAAATGTACCGGGGGAATTTCCTTTTACAGCTGGAGTTTTTCCAACAAAGCGCACAGATGAAGATCCTAAGCGGATGTTTGCAGGTGAGGGAACTCCAGAAAGAACCAATAAACGATTTCACTTTCTTTGCCAGGGTGAAAAGGCTCATCGTCTTTCAACGGCTTTTGATTCGGTGACCCTGTATGGACAAGATCCTGACCTGCGACCGGATATTTTTGGCAAGGTTGGGGAAAGTGGAGTCAGCATTTGCTGTCTTGAGGATATGAAAAAACTTTATGCAGGGTTTGATCTTTGTTCTCCAAACACCAGTGTCAGCATGACGATCAATGGACCCGCGCCAATTATTTTGGCTTATTTTTTTAATACGGCTTTGGATCAGCAAGTTGAAAAGAAAGAAAAAGAATTGGGTCGAAAATTGAGCGAAATTGAATTGAAAGAAGTTTCCGCCTGGACAGTGCAAAATGTTCGAGGTACCGTGCAAGCCGATATTCTAAAGGAAGATCAGGGGCAAAATACCTGCATTTTTTCGATCCAATTTGCATTAAAGATGATGGGTGATATTCAAGAATATTTTGTCAATAACAAGATTAAAAATTTCTATTCAGTAAGTATTTCGGGATATCATATTGCCGAAGCCGGAGCGAATCCGATCTCTCAGTTAGCCTTTACCTTGTCCAATGGGTTTACCTTTGTCGAATATTATCTTCAAAGGGGTTTGCCTATCGATGAATTTGCTCCTAATTTGAGTTTCTTTTTTTCCAATGGTTTGGATGCCGAGTACACGGTTCTGGGGCGCGTGGCTCGACGTATTTGGGCGATTGCCATGAAAGACCTTTACCGCGCCAATGAACGCTCTCAGAAATTAAAATATCATATTCAAACTAGTGGTCGGTCTCTTCATGCTCAAGAGATGGCTTTTAATGATATCCGAACCACCTTGCAAGCGCTCATGGCTTTAAATGATAATTGCAATAGCCTTCATACCAATGCCTATGACGAAGCGATAACCACCCCAACAGAGGAATCTGTACGTAGAGCCATGGCCATCCAAATGATTATCAATAGGGAATTGGGGCAAAGCAAAAATGAAAACTCACTTCAAGGTAGTTATTTTGTAGAAGAGCTGACCGATTTGGTTGAGGAAGCCGTTCTCGAAGAGTTTTTACGAATTAATGAACGCGGCGGAGTCCTCGGAGCGATGGAGACCCAGTACCAGCGGTCCAAAATTCAAGAAGAGTCTCTCTATTATGAAAAATTAAAACACGATGGAACCCTACCGATTGTGGGTGTGAACACCTTTGTCGATCCTAAAACCGCCGTGAAAGACTATGTACCTCCAAAAATTGAGATGGCCAGAGCCAGTTATGAAGAAAAGAAATTCCAATTAGACAACATCGTTGAATTTAAAGAAAAAAACTGCAAACAGGCTTCAGATTGTTTGCAGGAATTAAAAACCGTGGCTTTAAAGGGGGATAATATTTTTGCGTCCTTAATGAAAGCAGCCAGGTACTGCAGTCTTTATCAGCTTTCACAAGCCCTGTATGAAGTCGGTGGGGAATACCGCAGAAACGTGTAGTGGATTCTCTTTGAAACTCAGGTTACAATTTATTCCTGCCATTGGCCCAAGATAAACCAGAAGTGGCAAGCTTGTATAAAATACAAGGTTATAATTTACTATTTAAATTCAAAGGAATATAAACTAGAGTGTACAGCTGTCTGTTTTTTTATACACCCTTAACTTGTTAACGTGGTATATTGCTTTTAATTTCAATAGGTTAGCATTTCTAAGTTGCCTCGGGTTTTGGTGGCCCTTTTGCTCTTTCTATTTGGTAACAATATAGAAAAGGGGACTTCAAAATGAAACTTGTATTTATTTTTTTACTTTCGCCATGGTTTTTGAAAGCACAGGATGTGCCGAATCCAAATGAATTCGTCATTGATAAAATTGTATGCGAAGGAAATTCAAATACCAGCTGTGATTTAATTCAAAAAGAGATTTATTTAAATGTTGGCGACAAAGTTAATGAAGAAGAGCTATCAAATGCAAAAATTCGTCTTCAATTAAAAAATCTTTTCAATTCTGTAAATATTTTTATGAAGAAGAGCTCGGAAAGAGGCCATGTAGATATAGTTATCGAGGTGATTGAAGGTAATCCATTTTTTATGGAGGTAGAATATGGTCTTGAGGGCAGTAAATACAGCAATTTTAATAGGCGAAATGTCAGCATAGGAAACCGAAATCTATTAGGGTTAGGAAAAATATTACGTTTTACCTATAGCCAAAATGAATTCTCTTGGCAGAACTCAAAATACTTTATCGGTACTTTGTCTTATGTAGATCCCAATTTATTTGGATCTAAAAAACTATTCTTTAATTTTAATGCTTCCTTTGAACGACCATTAAATAGTCCAGACTCAGCAGATTTTGGTTTTTATGATAAGAATGACCATTATTCAGCCTTGTTTGGAATTCGATTCTTTGATTTCTCTAATATTTCAATTTCACAAATGAAAAAAGAGGAAGTGTATCGCTTTCAAAACAGCAACGATGCTTCGAAGCGCACTAGCATTGTTGATTCAATTACCTATGGATGGAATTCAGAAGATGATACCAATTTTTCAACCTCAGGAAGCCGCTTTGCCTTAAGTTATTCTGAGGAACATCAACAGTCTTTAACTGATTCCTACATCAATAACGATAGATCGTATGAATACCTTTTTTTCAAAAAGAATTGGTCCTTAGCACCGAAAAACTACTTGAGTTTATCTTCAAATATTTATCGGTTTAATGATTTAATAGCACCAGAGGTCCAGAGTAATAGTTCCTTACTTTACAGTTATCAATTGAAAGATCGCTTAAACGGGTTAGGATCTCGTTCGCGATTATTCGTTGATGTGAATCCTATCGCTACTAAAGACTTTAGCACTGTGAACTTCCGTGCGGGTTATATAACAGAATTTGCTGGATTTGGATTGTTAAAGCTCGGGCTTACTTATTGGGGGAACATGTAATGCGCATCGCTTTCATTTTCCTAGTGTTTTATTTTGAATGTTTTGCGGTTGAAGTTAAATCTATAAAAGAGGGTAGTCAGATTTCCTTTCTAGTAAGTGATATTTCTTTTCCTGAAAATTTTGAGAAGTCTCTTAAGAGTGGACTTTCTAATATTTATATATTGAAGCAAAGTGTTTGGAAAAATGGTCAATTGGTATTTGCTTCTGATATTGCTGTGAAGGTTATTTTTGACCTTTGGGACGAGTTGTACTTTGTTACTAAAGAAGTCGGTTCAAATAACTCTGTGGATAAATACAGTCATACATCCAACATTCTTGAAAAACTCAAGTCCTATAAATTTTCTTCAACTTTGAAGGCTTCAGATTTCAAAAAATCAGATAATTACGAAGTCAAAGTTACTGTTATTTTGGATCCAATCACAAAAGAAAAGCAAAAGAAAATTAAAACATGGTTAGCAGAAAATCAAGTTAACTTACCAGGCATATCCAATCGGGCACCTACTTCTAAACAAACACCGTCAAATGACCAAGGGGCCTCGGCTTTTGATACGGTAAAAACTTCGGTTTTTAATAAAGTTCTTAATTCGGAATTAGATAGCGAGATCGTCGAAGGTGCTTGGATTTTTGAGTCAGACAGAATAAAAGTCAGCGGAAAGGATTTTGAAAATGAGAAATAAAGTACTCATCCTTTTAGTTGTCACACTTCTGATCATCGGAATTTTCCCTTTGATTTCCAACTATTTCTTACTAAATGATATTTTAGAAACCCAAGAAAAAATATATTTAAACGCTGATTTGAATAGATCCTTGTTAGCTTATGAAGCCTCCCTTAAAAAACTTTCGAAATTTGATCCAGTAAATGAAAATGAGTACAGAAATAAGTTTCAAGACCTTCAAAATTTAAAATTACTCTACGGCGAAGACACTTATTTTAGTAAAGCCGTCCGGTTGACTTCAATTAAATACTTTTTTCTTTTGTTTGGAATAATCATATTTATTTCGTTTTTTGCAGGAACGGCTCTCAGTTTTAAAGTAAACCAAATGTATGTGAAATCACTTGATGAATTAATAAAAGCGAAAGAAAAATCTCTTTTTTTAAATGAAATTGCAAAATGGAAAGAGGTTGCCCAGAAAATCGCTCATGAAATGCGAAGACCGATTCAACCAATTCGTATTTGGGCATCTCAACTAAAAAAACAGTCTTCTGCAAATACAATTGAAGTCAAGGAAGCGGCGATCGCTATCGAAGAGGAAATTTTGTTTCTGTCTAACATGGTGAATGAGTTTTCTGATTTTGCCAGTGTACCTAAACCTAAACTTGAAAAAGTAGATTTTGGCCAATTCATAAAAAACTTTGTCGTTCAGTATAAGGATATTTGGACCGAGGCAAAATTTAATTTCGTTAAAACAGCTGGTGAGTTTCCAGTTTTATTAGATGCTAAACTGTTTCGCACACTTTTAGCTAACTTAGTGGAAAATGCTATCGATGCTAATTTGAATAAAGAAGTTGATTTCACTTTGGATCTTTATTTATCCGAAGGCCAATTGCAATTCAGCATTTTTAATACGGGTATAGAGCTAAGTGCACCAGAACGAGAACGAATTTTCGATATGTATTACTCAACGAAAAATACCCATACGAATAAAGGGTTAGGATTAACGATTGTGAAAACAATAGTTCTTGAGCACAATGGTGAAATTCAATGTTTGGAAGCGATTGGCGGCGTAAAATTCCATGTAAGACTTCCACTATTTAAGAGGGAAATATGAATCAAAAACGTCTCTTCGTTGTCGATGACGATAAAAACATTAGAAAAAGTCTTCAAATCGCATTACAGAACGAAGGTTTTGTCGTTTCTGTTTTTGAAAATCCAGTCGCTGTGTTGATAGAACTAAAAAATGGGGAACCTGACATCATCGTTTGTGATATTTGCATGGACGAGCTCACAGGCATCGATTTATTTCAGCGTTTGATCGCTGATGGCTATGAAATCCCAGTCATTTTTATTTCCGGTCAGGCCAGCTTGTCGGATGCCGTAAAAGGTGTCCAGTTGGGTGCCTATGATTTTTTAGAAAAGCCATTCGCTCCAGAAAAACTTGTTGTTACGATTGAAAAGTGTTTGCAACTGAAAAAAATTAAAAATGAAATGAATGATTTAAAGAGTCAGGTCGTTGAGACTGATTTTAAAGGCAAGTCCCCTTCTTTCCTTAATGTTGTCGCAGCTATCAGTAAAGTAGCTCCAACGACAGTTTCTGTTTTAATTTCTGGCGAAAGTGGAACGGGGAAAGAAC
Source organism: Deltaproteobacteria bacterium (assembly GCA_017302835.1). NCBI lineage: Bacteria > Pseudomonadati > Myxococcota > Myxococcia > Deltaproteobacteria bacterium. The sequence goes on from JAFLCC010000006.1 coordinate 167,855, forward strand.
TTATAGCTAAAGAGATCCACGCTCAAAGTCGTGTTGCTAGTGGTCCGTTTATTAAAGTAAACTGTTCATCTATTCCTGAAAATCTGATTGAGAGCGAGTTTTTTGGATATGTAAAAGGCGCCTACACTGGTGCAGATCGCAATAAAAAAGGATTCTTTGAATTAGCTCATGGTGGAACCATATTTCTGGATGAAATCGGAGAAATGAGTTTAGCGGCTCAGGCTAAAATTCTACGAGTGACTCAGCAAAAAGAAATTCAAAAATTAGGATCAGAGAGAGTCATTCCTGTCGATGTTAGAATCGTTGCTGCAACTAATCGTGATTTGTCTCGCGATGTCGCTGCCGGTCGGTTTCGAGAGGATTTATATTTTCGATTGAATGTATTTCCTATTCATTCACCAGCACTGTGCGAGCGCACCCAAGATATTCCACTTTTGGCAGAGCATTTCCTTTCAGAGTATGTGCGCATCAACCGAATTCCTCAGAAATTTATTTCTCCAAAAGCAATGAAGCAATTAATGGAATACCATTGGCCTGGAAATATTCGGGAACTTAAAAATGTCATTGAGCGAATGTCTATTCTGGGTGGTCAAGTGCTTGATGTTCATTTACTATCATTTTTACCATCGACTGCCTCCTCCAAAACTTCTTTTTCTGGAAATTCTCTAAAGGATTTTAAAAATCGTGTCGAGCGCGAATATATTCTAGATGTTCTAAAGCAGGCATCGGGTAACATTTCAGAAGCTGCAAATCGTTTAGAAATTGAAAGAACTTACTTGCACAAAAAAATTCAGGACTACGAAATACGTAAACGTGAGTACTTTACCTAGATCAATCGAAATCGTAAGGGGGAAAAAAGGATTTTTCAAGAGCGGAAGTGGTTCTTTGTCTCGCTAACGAAAGTTCTCAGAAACTAAAATATCATATTCAAACTCAGACAGCGTTGTGAAGTTTAACCTCCGGAATCAATCTCACAGCTTCAACAAGCTTTAAAACGCGATCAATGGAAACCTTCTGCAGGCTTCCAAATAGTATACTTGTAACAATGGTTAAATCGAATACCGCAGAAACGTGTAGTGGATTCTTTTGTATGGGGTATAGGAAGTTCATGTATTGCAAAAACACTTAGTGGCACCTGGTTTGCCATTAAATATCACAATCGGTAATGTTGAATTTCAAATTAAATGGGGAGATTCTTGTGAAAAAAATGACAACTATTTTAGGTCTTGTGTTAATTTCGTTTACAATTTGTACATCAGCTTCCTTTGCAGGCGAAGTTTTGAAGACTTGTACATTTAATAAAAAAATGCCTGGAGATAGTCGTGTTATTCCAACTACGATTCAAATTATAAAAAACGGAAATAAGTTCATTGCTAAAACGATTCAATTGGTAAATGGCACTATGAACGAATTACCCGAGGAATCAGCAACTATTTCAGAATTTTTTGTTGGTCCGGGATTAACGTCAACGACACCTAACATGAACCAAGCAGAGATTCTTATCCAGGGAACAGAAGAGTACTTGAATTCGCCAGATTTTGGCAATTTTTTTAATGTTGGATTAGATCTTAAATCCATCAGGCGCGCCTGGTTATTCAAAATCGGTAAGTTTACGCATAAGGGTAGCACAGTTATAATTGAAGCCAAAGATAAGTATAAAAATGAGATGGGTTCATTTGTTAATACCGGATTTATGCCATTTGCCTGTGAATAATGGCACTTAAAATTATTTGTTGCCTTTTCAAATGTTAAAACTGTCGAATTTAAGAACTTAATTTCAGTTAAGGTGTCCAGGTGCCGCCATGGGTGGTGGAGCAATCGATCTGTGCAGTGCTGGCGTTGAAATAGGTATCATAGTATCTAATGATGCCATCCGTTCGTGTACAGCTGCCCACACTTGTATCGGACGAAGCTGTTGAACATGTATTTGAGTTTCCTGAAAGCCAATTTATCCCATTTATACCAGCGCTAGCGCTGTAGCGATTAAACTCTGCGGTACATGTTGTACTATCTGTATTAGAATCGGATCCGCTATTGAAATCGATACAAAGGTAGCCAGAATTTACTTTAGTTAAACGGCATCTGCCGCCTTGAATATTAGTTGCTTGATCAATATCACTTCGAGTCTTTTGACATGAGAGTAAAAATGAGATGGAAAGAAAAAATACAACGAATATTAATTCTATAGTTTTCATTTTTAAAGTCTTACGTACTGTGATTTTTTTGTCAACACTATCGTCAGGTCGATTTGGTTAAGAAAAAAATACAAAACAAGCAAAGACTCGCATTTAGGTCCTAAATGCCCTTGCCATCAAAGGAGACGAAAAGATATAACTTTTTTCTTAGAATAGGGTGTGGGTATGATGACATCATTTTTATTTTTTCTTAGAATTGGTCTTTTAATTGGAGTGTTAACAATTTTTCCCAATTCGATAGCTCAAACATTTTCGAATCAATTCAATTCAAGCTCCCAAAATAAATTAGTTATTAATAGAATTATTGTTGGTTCTGATAATTTTAGAACGGTTAAGGCCAATGGATCTAATATTCCCTATAAATTTCTTCCAGTTCTTGAAGCTGTTGGTTTGATGACTGTGGGTTGCACAGCTACACACTTAGGGCAAGGGCTTGTGATTTCAGCTGGTCATTGTTTTAATGCCGAAAAGGTAAAGTACAAACAAGGTTGTGAAGGGATTCAAGTACTTTGGGGGGTTCGTGAAGGGAAAAATCCAACTTCAACAAGTAATTGTCGTCAGGTTTTAGTTTTAGAAGATACCAAGATAAGAGACTACGCTTTATTTAAAGTTGATAACCCGCCGAGGGCCGAGCTACCTATTAAACTCGACGGTTCTGTTCCATTATCAACTAGAGTTACCATATTTTCACATCCTTTTACCTTACCCTTGGTTTGGTCAGGAATATGTGAGATTCGAAAAGTTTTCAGACCGGATATCCCATTGGGTTTGATACATCACCAATGTGATACCAATCCTGGTAGCAGTGGAGCCGCGATTATAGATGTAAATACGTTGGAAGTTGTTGGAATTCATAATGGGGGAATTTCAGATGGAGTTTCTGGTATGAATTATGGTACTTATATCACAGCAACCTATATTCCTACAATCTTATCCAGAGCGGGCTATCTTCCCCTATCAAGAAGAAATGCCACCTCACAGAATCAAAGATAAGGACTAGAAAAAAGCGATTTATAAAGAATCCCGTCGCTAGTGACTTGTTTCGCGCGAGAATGCGAATTTGATCTAATTTCAATAGCTGTTCTTTATGTATTTCCAAAAATGATTTTATACTTAAGTTTTTGGCATTCAAAGTAAACATGAGTATTTCCTTTAAAGTTTAAATTTTCTACTACTGCAACCCTTTTTGGATTCTTGGTCAATTAGAAAACATAGCAAAGTCCTTCCGCTCTTTTTAAAATCAAAAAATGCAATGAACTAAAAATCTTTGAAGGTTATTTAAATTTTTCGTAAATTTTATCGGCGACTCTAACACCATCACAAGCCGCGGAGGTAATTCCACCAGCATAACCGGCCCCTTCGCCAGTAGGAAATAAGTTTTGATGGGAAACACTTTCAAGACTGATTTCGTCTCGAGTAATTCTTAGGGGGCAGCTGGTTCTTGATTCGATGGCATAAAACTGAGCTTCAGGCGAAATAAATCCCTTCATTTTTGTCTGAAAATTTTCAATACCTCGAACAAGAAACTGGGAGATTTCATCGGGAAGAAGATCTCTTAAATTAATAGGGATATTTCCTGAAGGGGATGAGCCTTTGAGGTGATCTCCTACTTTATTTTTCAAAAAATCGGTGAGTTTTTGAGAAGGCAATTGTTTGGTGCCGCCTTGTTTTTGGACCATTTGAAAGGCCCTTTCCTCGAGTTGTTTGCGGAAATTCATTCCACCCCAAACATTTTTCCCAAACCATTTTCCATGATCTATGGAAACGACAATGGCACTGTTGGCCCAATAAGAATTGCGGTTAAAGTTACTCATTCCATTACAGACAAGACCTCCGGGCTCAGTACCGCTGGAAAGGACAAAGCCTCCGGGACACATGCAGAAACTATAGACACCAGTATTTGTTTTTTCATCATGATAAGTCAGTTTGTAATTGGCACTGCCCAGAGCGGTGTGACCGGAAAAATCACGAAACTGAATTTGGTTAATCAACTTTTGCGGGTGTTCAATCCGAACTCCCAGAGCGAAGGATTTTCCTTCCATAACTACATTTTTATTTTTAAGAGTAAGTAAAATGTCTTGTGCAGAATGTCCTGTGGCTAAGACAATATTGGATGAGTAATACTTTTGATTTTTTTCCGTGATCACACCTGTAATCGATTTATCATCTGAAATAAAGTCTACAACTTGATTTTCGAAATGAATTTCGCAGTGATGAGAAAGCAAGTAATTTCTTATTTTTGGAATGATTCGGCGTATTTTATCTGAACCAACATGGGGATTGGAAAGAAATTCTATTTCTTTAGGGGCGCCGAATTGAACCAAGCGATTCATGACATAGGGAATATGATCGGATTTAATTCGTGTGATCAACTTTCCATCACTGTAGAGCCCTGCGCCTCCTTCCCCAAAACAAACATTATTTCGTGGATCTAAATTTCCATATCGCCAGAAACGATTAATTCCGAGAATTCTTTTTTCCGCAGGAGAGCCCCTTTCAAAGATTATTGAAGGAATGCCGTGTTCTAGTAAACGTATGGCTGCGAACAAACCAGCAGGCCCAGTGCCAACAATAATGGGCTTGTCCTTAGGTGGAGTTTTTAAAGTTTCAATTTCAAAACTAAGCGAAGAGAGTTTTTCATTCGGCCCTGCAATTTCCAAAGTATAAACAAAATGGGGATGATGTCGTTGCCGGGCATCTACGCTTTGTTTCAGAATGCGATAGTCACTGTAGTCAGGAACCAGGTACTGAAGTTTTTCTTTAAGATCTTCATTGATTCCTACATTGATATTTTTGAAAACTTTAGACATATAACCCGGTGATGGTATCACAGTTTCCTAAATTAGGTTACTTAATTTTTGATGAGAAAGGTTTATTGTTTCTTCGGCGAACGACTCCAATACCTTTGATTAAAAAGGTACTCAACGGTTGTGTAAGGTGAAAAAGTTATGAGGCCGTTCGAAGTGACGAAAATTGCCAAAATGTCCAAATCTCTACAGGTGAAATTACCAATATAGTGTTCTATCTTGATTGGCATGGAGATATTTATGAGAAAGTATAGAAGTGGAAATTTACTGCTTATTTATTTGATTCTTGTTGTTATTTATAGTTCAAACTTATCTGCTGGTTCTGCGATAAAATCCAATTCTAGTTGTATTGCTATCTATCAAATTAAATCAAATTTTAAAGCGATTTCGCTAATTGATCAAGTAATCAATAATCTGAATATTCATAAAAATAATTTTCCTTTATTAGTAGTAACGGATTCGTTAAAATCTTATTTAGAACCAGTTCTAAAAAAATATGCCCTCATCACTGACAAAATCGAAGAAAAGTCGAGACTTAATAATCTTCAACTAGCAGTGACCACCACTGAAAAAACATTGCAGACCTTTTACGATTTATTGAAACATATCAATAATGAACTCGAGAAGTCCAAAAGAAATGAAGAAAAAATTAAATCTTTGTCTGTACAAATGAAATCTTGTTTAAGAAATATTTCTACTTGTCAGTTAAATATTCGTGATGCTTTACAAGAGTCCAATAGTGATATGAATGATGCAAAGGAATATTTAGAAGAACTCAAGGGAAAAGTTTCTGAGCTAAAAGAGTTTAAACTGCATCTAGAAAACTCGAGAGAGTTAAGTGACTCTATAAATGAAAACATGAGACTAAGTCTCTTAGATCTAATAGCGACGCAAATTCAAATGGTAGAAATAACCCTTCCTCAGATTGTAAATGCTCACTTGACAGCTCAGTCATCACTGATGACCATTGCTGAATTGCAAATGCCCAGTTTATTAAAAACAAAAGTTCAAGCTGCCGAAGCTGAGGCCAGAGGTGCTTATGGCATAGGAGCTCTTCAAATTTACAAAAATCAAGATGATTCTTTTTCTCTTAAAGATCGACCAAAAGAAGATCGACTTACTAAACATCAAGGACTGGTTATAAAAACACACGAACTTCCAACAAGTGAATTATCTCAAAAATTTAGGCATATGATTGACCAAAGTGAGCTTTCCCAGCTTGGCACAAAGCTACTTAAGTCCCTTGAAACCAAGAGCTTTAAAGATGTTTTTTGGGAAACGCTAGATCTGCGAAAAAAATCTCTAAAAACAGGTCCAACATTTCAAGTAGACTCCCTGACCCCAAAGGATATAGAACAGATAATTTTATCTGTTCTATATAATCACCCTGAATCTTTTTTTTCTAGGCTCAGAACAATAAGTTATGGGGAATCTCGATATAATACTTGGGTAGACTTTCCGACGGACTTGTACGATATGAAATTTATTCCCCAAATCTACGGTCTTTTTCTGAAAGGAATTACAACTGAAAAATTTCAGGCATATGAATCCTGGCTTAAAGATATAATTCAAACTTATCGCAATGAAAAAGAGCTCGAATTAAAACGTTATGGTCTAAGTCGATTTTTTCCTTTAGCAGAAAAAAGAAATGAGATTTTACTTTTAAAAAAGCAAATATCAACTGCTAAAAAGATATTAAGATTTTTAAAATATCCTATTGCTTTAGAACAACTATTCCACGACGCTAAAAATCACAATGAACCTTTTTGGCTTTATTTTAAATACTCCTACTGGTCCAATGAAAAAGCATTTATTCTCGATATTGAAATATAGACCGCTCTGGCTAGTACCGTGGGAATATAAGTAGCCGCGATATAGGTATCCTAATTCATTTCAAGGTGTGATTGGCTTGGAATACTTTCTCTTATGCTTAGATCTAACTCTTGTTTTTTAGGTTAACTTGATTTGGGGCACATGACTAACGTGAATATAATTTTTTTGTTCTACATAGCACTGATCATTCTTTTGATTAGGACCGCCTCTCTGGATCTTGATGGTATTTTTTCCGCGAATTTCTTCGCTTCCAAAATTATCTATTAAAACGTTGTTCAAAAACTCATTTCCATTATCAACACTTGCCGTGAGAACTTTAAAGGGAATTTTCAACTCCACACAAATATCCCACTCATCGAGTACCCACAGTGGGCTACCGTGTCCATGAACTCATTTTTAGAATTTCTTTTGATACGAGTTCACTAAAATCTACTGCTTTGTAATGAGGAATCCATTCCGGTAGAGCCGCCTTCATTTTCTTTGACCCCATCTGACCCATGGCCTGCCATAGGCGGCTTAAATGATAAAAAGCCTCCTTACTGTAGATCTTTTTACGCCCACGCTAACCATACCTTATAAACCTGAGTTTATTCATCAATCTAATGGCTAATGGCATGCTTTCGATGTAATTCCAGATTTATGCAGATCTCGGACAAAATTTGACTTCTCATTTTGCGCGTTGAATTTTGGTAACGTTTTTTATGAGGCCGTTCGAAAGTGACGATAATTGCCATAATGTCCAAATCTCTACAGGTGAAAAGCTTAAAGTTTTACTTTATATTACGATCTAATTTAAACCGTCGAGGAGGAGTTGTGCGAAATTAATCCCAATCCTTTTGCTTTACAACGGTATCAATAACTAACAAAGGATATTTTATGTTTAAATTTGGGTTTTTACTAATCGGATTAAGTTTTTTTTCATTTGAATTATTCGGAGTTCAATGTATTAACTTTTATGGAAATGGTTATAGCCTTAAACAATTTAAACAAGATTTAATGACTCTAGAATTAAAATCTGGAAGTACTTATTTTTCTGGTGAAGAAAAAAATGAAGCAATAAAAACAGTTTTGACTAATAATTTGGATAAAATGACTTCGGAAGATTTTACTGAGATTGCATTGCGTATTATTTGGAGAGAAACAAATTATCTTGTTTATGTAAGTTATTCTGCTGGTGCGCCATTGTATATTTCTAGAGGTGATGTACTTGATGCATTTAGCATGATTCAAAAGTTTTCAAAAAATTTCAATTTAACAGAGAAGCAGGCTTATAAGATTCGAAGTGCAATGATAAGGCGACCGGGAAGCTTTGTTGAACAGATTTTGACTGGAATAAATGCTGGATGGTCTAAAACAGATGATCCGAAAAAAGTTTTAATGTTTGATCAGCTGAGTTTTGGAAAAAATGATATAGTTCATCCCTCAGATAAAGGATACACATTGGGTATGTTTGTTTCCAAAATTAATTTTATGGTATCTAAGTTTCTTAAAGATGATAAAAGAATAATTGAGTTCACTAGACATGATATAAATATAGTTATGGGTGAGATGTTATCTAGGTATGCCGTGCATTTGTCTCCTGGAGAATTTACTAGAGTTAGTATATGGTTAATTAATACCCACCTGGATTATAAAGAGTATTATTGGGATTTTTCAAGTGGTCCAGATCGCCGTTCTCTTGGAGAAGCGTATAAAGAAATTATTAAAGCCAGTCATAAAGTTGATTTAAATAAAGAACAAAAAGATTTGATAAAATCCGAAATGCAAAAAGGACTTAGACTTTATAAAGATGAAACTTTATTAGATTTCGGAATCCAAATATGATTAAATCTTTAGAATTAAGTTTTTAACTTCCTTGGTAACGTTTTTTATGAGGCCGTTCGGGTAGTCAAAGAGGTGAAGTATGTATTTACAAAAGTTTCAAAAGATTAATTTAAGAACTTATATAAAATATATTCTTTTTGCTTCAATGATGACAGTGAACGCATCCCATTCTTTGGCCAGTTCTTGTTTGTCCTCCTATGGCGCTAATAATTACGAAAGTAATTATGCCAATAAAACAGAAGAACCCATTTCTCTTTTGAATCAGGTCATTCAGAATTTGTCTTCAAATTCAAATGGATTTCCAATTCTGATTGTCTCTGAAACCATAGAATCATTTCTGAAAACTATTTTCGAAAAGTATAATGAAATGACGGATAAAATTTCAGAAAAAAAAGAGTTGAATGGGATAAGTTTTTCGGTGAGTAAGGCTGAATTAACAATAAATACATTTTATAATTTACATCGTAATTTGGAAACAGAACTCGCTAAAACAAGAAGAAATGAAGAAAAAATAAAAGATCTTTCAGATCAAATGAAAAAATGTTTAGCAAATATCAGTATTTGTCAGTCAAACATCAAAGATTCAATGATCGAAACGAAAAAAGATATTCTTGAAACAAATGAATTTATACAGAATTTGCAGCTTAAAGCGAATGAGTTAAAAGACTTAAAAAATTGGCTGCCTGAGAGTATTCGTTTAGACGAGTTGGTTATGACTCCATTGTTGGAATTAATTGATACTTATATTCAAAATATTGAGAATATTTTTCCTCATATTTTGGAAAGCCATCTGAAAGCGCAATCGACCTTAATGGCTATGGCTGAATCTCAAATTCCCTCACTATTAAAAACAAAATCCATGGCTGCAGGCCTTGAAGCTGAGTGGCTCGTCGAGCTTGGAGCTCTTAGATTGAAACGTGACTCTACAAATGACAACGAAACATCAGGAAAAAAATCAACACTAATTGAAATGAAAAGTGAGCTAGCCCAACGGTTTGAACGTCAGATTAAGGAAAGCGAGCTCTCACCTTTTGGAAGACAAATTATTTCAGACTTAAACAATAAAAGGTTAGTCGATGTTTTTATCGATGCTGTAAACAGAAGACAATCGGATCAGAATACTTTTGATCGGAGTGAAAGTGTGTATTTGACAGCAAAGGATTTGGAACAAATAACATTCCGAATGCTTTACCAGAAGGGACCAGGCCGCCTTTTTGAAAGAGAAAATTTTCTATTGTTTAAGAGGACTAATGGACACTGGGTGAGTGATTTAGTTCCCTACGTGGATATTGGCACGAAAAGGTTTTCATTGGATTTCTATTTGCTATTTCTTCTTTCGAGAAATTTAAATAAGTTTAACTTTGATTCAATGAACGCTTGGTTTAAAGAAATTATGGAAAAATATTTATATGACAGAGAATCAGAAATTAAAAAATATGGAATAAAAACGTTTTTTTCTGGCTTAGCAATAGGCGCTGAAGCAAAAAATATCAATCAAATAAAGACTGCAATTAGAGATTCCAAAATAATTCTTGAAATATTATCAAAACCTATACATAGTACTGTACTAAATGAGTTAAAAGGAGAAGCATTAATTTTAACTGGATGGGATACTAGAAAATTGACACCTACTGAGTTTTTCATACACTCCCCAAGATAATAGGTATTTTAAAAAGGACTCACTGTTTATCTTGCCTTAATTAAGTTGAAATTATACAGTGGTCCGCTATGTGGATTATAAAGTTTTTACCAAGAAAAAAAATAAGTAAATGGATTGGGAGATTGGCATTCAAAAAATTTCCGAAGTCCATTCAAAATAAGATAAATCTCACCTACGCTCAGTTTTTTGGCATTAATTTGAATGAAACTGAATTCCCCTACTACGACTATAATTCGTTAGGTGATTTTTTTATTCGAAGGCTTAAAGTAGGGGCAAGGCCTATAGGAAACAGTCCTTTAATTCATCCTTGTGATTCTCGAATTACTGAAAAAGGGAAAATTACAAAGGCCCAATTGATCCAAGCCAAGGGGATCCAATATAGTTTGGAAAATTTTACTCAAATTGAGGATTGTCGAGAGAAATATGATCAAGGGTATTTCCTAACCTATTATTTGTCACCTAAAGATTATCATCGTGTTCATTCCCCTGTCGATGGGATGATCACGCAAATTAAGTATTGTACAGGGGATCTTTGGCCCGTTAATGACTGGTCAATTCAAAATATTCCCCAGGTGTATGAACAAAATGAGCGCATTTATGTAGAGCTAGCCACGGAGTATGGTCCTGTGGGAGTCATTTTTGTGGGGGCAACAAATGTGGGTTCTATTGCCTTAAAATTTGAAAGAAAATTATATACCAATTGGAAGATCCCTTCAAAATCTATTGTTTACTCTCCACCACTTGAAATAAAAAAAGGTGAGGAATTGGGAATGTTTAGAATGGGAAGCACGGTGGTGGTTCTGTATGGGCCAGAGTGGTTAGATAAATTCAAATTGGGAATAGACACAAACTCCCAGGTTCGAGTCGGCCAGAACTTGTATGAATAATCTTTAAAGTTTTCATCTAGACACAGGATAACAGCATTCCGTTGTCGTCGTTTCTTTGATGCTGACTTGAAAAAGTATGGGAATTTGTTTTTTTGTTTTCTTATAGAGCCAAATACAAAGAAGTTCTGTGGTAGGGTTTTCCAATCCTTTGATATTATTTAAAAATTGGTGATCAATTTGATTAAGTATTGGTTGTGCCTTTGTGGCTAATACATGATAATCCTCAAGCCATCCAACACTTGAGTTGAGCCTTCCTCGGTAAGTGAAGGTGATTTTGAAGCTGTGTCCATGAATTTGCGAGCAGGGGTGACGTTGAGGGAGTTGAGGTAGTTTTCGTGCCGCCTCGATATAAAATTCCTGTTTTAACTCGATGTATTCCCCTGATTTTCTTGCTTTCTTGGTCATCTTTGCCTATTCCTATTTTCTATGAAGACTACAACACTTCTTTTGCAAAAACAAAATTTTAAATTTTCGGCAGCTCATTTTTTAATCTTCGATCAACACCGAGCCGAACGACTTCATGGTCATAACTATCAGGTAAAAGTGGATATCACGGTGCCTCCAGGATCTGAGGTTATGAATCAGGGATATTTCATCGATTTTAATGAGTTTAAAAAAATAATAAAAACCCGATTGGATGAATGGGATGAAATGGTTTTATTGCCAAAAGATCAACCAGAAATGAATTTTAAAGAAAACGGCCCTTCTCTAGAGGTTAGATTTCGAGATCGATTTTATGTCTTCCCAAAGAATGAGGTCTTATTATTACCCATAACGAATACCTCGGTGGAGCAATTTTCAAGACTGTTAGCTGCGGATTTTCTTAGGTTGTTCAAAAAATTTGGAGTGTTAAAGGTCCGTTTATCAGTTGAAGAGACTCGCGGCCAGGGAGCAACAACAGTTGTTGGTGATGATCAACACGCTCTCAGTTAATTTTCATTAATACGGATTAAACAAGTTATTCTAGGATTTTTAATATAAGTGCTTATAAAATTCTACAAAAAGAGGACGAGACCCTTGAATCAAGAAAAGAAATTAAAACTCGATCAATTAAAGCCAAATATTTTTTATACTATTAAAAAAATTAGCCTTAATGAAGATGTTAATATTCATCAACGACTTTTGGATTTTGGTTTTTACGAAGGTATGCAAATTAAGATCATGAGACGATTACCGTTTGGTGGACCATGGATTATCCAAGCCGACAGTCTTTATATGGCTTTGCGGGACGAGGAATTTAAGATTTTGGAGTTAGAATGAAAAGCTATGTTTTAGTTGGTTCACCCAACTCGGGTAAGACAACTTTTTATAATTGGATCACGGGTTCTCATTTTAAAACTGTTAACTATCCTGGTTCGACGGTGGAGTATTCGGTTGGTTCTATAGCTTCAAATTTAGGTAAAGATATTTCTTTTATCGATACTCCTGGAACCTATAGTTTGAATCCTAAAAGCCCCGATGAAGAGGTCACCTCTTCGGTTCTCTATGACCTAAACAAGGATGATAAAAATAAAAATGTTATTTTGGTAATGGACGGGCTACATATTGACCGGAGCTTGATAATGGCTCTTCAATTGAAGAAGGCTGGATTTCCGTTCTCTGTTATTGTCACCATGGATGATCTTCTAAAAAAATATAATAAAGATCTTGATTTTGTCAAATTAGCGGAACTATTAGGAGTCGATGTCTTTCCATTTAACGGTCAAACTGGAGAGGGTTTAAAAGAGATAGTTTCTGGATTGAAAACTAAAAATGAGTTTGAAATTAAAAAATTAAATTGGACTTATTTGGATTATCAAAAAGCTAAAATGGAATTAAATCTTATTTTAAATCAGGTTAAATTGAATCAGGATCAGAGTAATTTTCTGAGTTTGACACAAAAAATGGACAAATATGCTCTTGGAAAATTTGGTTTTATTATATTTTTCTTTTTAATGACTTTACTCTTTGCCTCTCTTTTTTGGTTTTCGACTCCTTTTTCAGATGCCATTAAGTGGATGTTTGCGACTCTCTCTGAGAGTTTAGATAAGGGGATGCCAGAGTCTCTTTTTCGCGATTTTCTTTCAAAAGGAATTTTGTCTAGCTTTTCGGCCATTCTCGTTTTTGTGCCGCAAATATTTTTGCTTTTTTTAGGCTTAGGTATTTTGGAATCATCAGGTTATCTTCCAAGGGCAGCTGCTATCATTGATCACCCTTTGCGAAAATTGGGTTTGGGAGGAAGATCTTTTGTGCCTCTTTTATCTGGATTTGCTTGTGCCGTTCCAGCCCTGATGGCAGCAAGAAATATTTCATCAAGAAAAGAGAGGATGATTTCTTTATTTATCATTCCCTTGATGAGTTGTTCAGCCAGAATTCCCGTTTATGCTTTATTAATTTCTTTTTTTATCGTCGACAATCCATTTATCGCCGGAATGGTTATGGCCGCATTGTACTTAATGTCATTGACTGTAGGATCCATTGCGGCATTAGTTTTAAGTCGCTTTATTCCAGCAGGGAAAGATCAATTCTTTTTGATGGAACTCCCACTTTACCGGGCACCTAAGTGGAGGATTTTAATTAACCAGGCCCTGCAAAAAACTAGGTCCTATGTGGTTAAGGCAGGGCCAATTATTTTTATTTTCGCTGTTATCCTTTGGGCCTCTACAGAGTTTCCAAGGGTTGATTCCAAAGCACCCCATTTGAGTGAAAGTTATGCAGCACAATTGGGGCAAGTTATGGAGCCGATTTTTAGACCCATGGGGGTGGATTGGCGAGTGGGGGTTGGATTGATTTCAGCTTTTGCAGCAAGGGAAGTTTTTGTTTCTTCCTTAGCTGTTACCTTTAAGGTGACGGAAGACAGTGAAAAACAAGCTCAGGAATTAAGTGAAGTGATGAAAAATGCAAGCTTTCCCAACGGAGAAAAGATTTTTACCTTTGGGAGTGTTTTTGGTTTAATTGTGTTTTTTATGATTGCTCTGCAATGCATGTCAACCGTGGCTGTTCAGATTAAAGAATCAGGATCATTTAAATTTGCGATGATTCAATTAGTATCCTTAAACTTAATAGGATACATTTTAGCCGTCATGATTAATCAAACCTATTCTTTTCTTTTAAAGTAATAATAACGACGGTACCATGATTTGGTTTTTCTTTTTAAACTAGAAACAGTGTCTGTTGGAAAGATAGACACTCTGAAAAGGCTGTAAGGATCTTCTTCATGATGAAATCCACCGGTCGTTGTATTCACGGCATATTGATATCCTGCCTTTAGACAGAATTCAGAAGCCATCGGATGTCGTACACCATAGGTATAGGCATAGGAATAAATGGTTTTTTGAAATTCTTTTTCAAGTTGGATTTTGGAATCACAGATTTCATGGTAAGCTTCTTTATCTGTCATTTCTGATAACTTTTTATGATCAAATCCATGACTTCCCACTTCCATAAACTCAGAAATAATTTGCCGTTGTTCGCGGGACATCAAAGGTAAGCTTGGGGCTCCTGAGTTTTTATCCCAATAATTTGTTGTATGCGGATGCGCTAATAAATAAATGACGGATTTAAAGTTATATTTTTTTAACAAAGGAAGGGCCAGTGTGAGATTGTTTTCATACCCATCATCAAAGGTTAAAATAATTGGTTTTTTAGGAAACTCAGACCAAGGAAGAATCCCTGTCTTGTACCTATAAAGGTCAGCGAATGTGAGAGAGGTAAACTGACTTTCCTTTAAAAACAATAAATGCTTTTCAAACTGAGCCGCCGTTATAAAAATTTTATGTGGAGAAGAAATCTCTTTTTCAACAACTTGATGGTACATTAATATAGGAATAGGGTGAGAATATCTTTTCTTAAACGAAGCGGAATGATAGGTGGCTATGATTTGATCCAGGACCTGGGTCTCTTCATAGGATTCACAGAGCTGAGTGAGAATTTGAGGTTCGTCATTTTCTATCTCTAATTCAAGGTCTTGGTAAAATTGGTTCCAGTTAATTTCAACAGAATTCGTTTCAAGAATATCGCCGAAATTTGAAGATTTATTTTTTTCAAGGGATGAAGCGGTCACTAAACCTTCGTAAGACTGCTCGCCTAAGGACAAAACTTTCTTTCCTGCAAGTAAAGATTCAATGGCAATCCGGCCAGCGCCAACTACCAAATAACTTTTTTGAATTAAGCCCTGCAAGTTATCTAGAGGTCCATGGAATTGAAACCGGTTCGGATAATTTGTTTTTAATGAATTTATAAAATCTTGAGTTTTTAAATTCAACGAAGTTTCTAGGCCGCCGGCGAAATGAATTTCAATAAGCGGGTATTTTTTAAGAAGCATTTCGCAAAAATTCTGAAGGATAAACTCCCAATTTTGACCTTTAGGACCCGTCGTTCTTCCCAAAAATGAAATGACCCGTGGAGCTGTTGAATTATTTGTTGGTTTAACTGTTGAATTGGGTGAATTGGGTGAATTGGGAACCAATTCTTTGAATCGATAGAAATTTCTAATAACCTGGATTTGAGTTTCTCTTAGGTTAAAATCAAGAATCATTTGCTTTTTAATATTTTCACAAACAGCTATTATTTTTTCACCGTAGTGATTGAATAATTTTTTAGAAAGGGAATAGTGCTGCCGACCATGAAGGGTGGTCACCAAGGCACAGTCGAGTCCCCTGGTAGCCCAGTACCCCATTTTTGCTGAGGCTCGAGAATGGGCATGGATGATTTCAATTTTATTTTTACGGATAAATTGTCGAAGTTTGAAAATACTTTGAAGTCGTTTAATAAAGGTTGTTCGATGTATGGCTAAGGGAAAAAAAGGAATCGATGTTTTTGAATGAAGTTGATCGCTTATAATAAATATCTGGTGGCCTTTTTTCTCAAGGGCTTCGGCAAGACTGACGGCGTGGGCCTCGGCACCTGTTAATTCAATTTGAGAAAGGAGCTGGACAACTTTCATTGAGGTTCATTCATTTCTTCTAATTGTAGTTCCAAAAATTCGATCCCATATATTAAAATAGAGAGAATAGTTTCCATGAAAAAATTGGTGATGTCTATTATGAAAAGTGAATGTCGCAATCCAATTAAGTCCTTTAAATTTAGCCAAGCTCAAATATTTATACTCAAAACCAGAATGACCTAGAAAATTAATTATTGAAGTTAGAAAGATATAATACATCAAGACAAATAAGGGAATAGGTAGAAAAAAAAGAACTAAAGGGTAAAAACAGAGTTCAATAAAGAGCTCTAACCAGTGATGACTAAAAGAAGTCCACGGGGTTGGATTTGTAGACTGATGATGCACTGAATGAAGTTTCTTGTAAAGGATACCTTGATGAAATAACCAATGGGTCAAGAAAAAATAAAAATCTTGAAGCAAAAACAATAAGAATATGAATCCAAGTGAGCCCAACAAGGACCCCCATGTGAAACTGAAATTCAAATTTAATTTCGAGTAGGAATAAAAAAACTGCAGATAGAGAACTAAGACGATCGCCAAATCTACAATGATTGACGAGTAGCTTCGCTTTATATCTTGATCTATAGTTCTGGCCAGAGGTTCTTTTGGTTGAATTTTAGCTTCCCTCCATTTTGCTTTATGAGTGACATAAAGATATTGATAGAGCCAATAGGGGCCCCACCAGTGGCGAAAAAGGATAAGACAAAGAATAGTTAAAATTAAAATAAATTCATTCATTTTTGGCATTTCCTAAAAGTTCCCAGGCATCCAATAATTGTAAATCTTGATAGGCCTTATTATTAAATAACCAACTCGTTAAAGTGTTACTTGGTCCCACATTTATAAACGAGCGTATCCCTTTTTGGTGGTAGAGATGCTCTAAAGTTTCACACCATAAAACAGGTTCAACAGCTCCAGCAAGAGCTTCATTGACAATATCTTCAGCCGTTATTAAGTCCCTTAGCCAGACACTCGAAAAAGTGGAAACTTTCGGATTTTCAACAGGCCATAGCGAAGAAGTCGCTCTGAGTAATTCAAAAACGGGCTTCAGCGTCGAGCTATGGACTGGAAACGGAAGCATCTCTTTGATCTTTAAATTTTGATTTTTGGATTCAGCCTGAATGGATTTTAAAGTTTCAAGGTCCGTACCTATGGTGCCATGTTCAGTGGACCATTGGCTGATGGGAGCGGCAAAACTAGAGAGCCAATTTTTTTGCTCTGCTGTTAATGGGGAGCCGTCTTGAGTTCGAACCGTACACGTCATCCCTTCGGGGAGCATTTTTCTTAAACTTGAAAAATTCCACATGATATGAATCGCTTTTTCTAAGTCAATAGAGTTGCATAAAACAGACCTGGCGATATCGCCATGGCTGCATCCTTGAATCAAATTCCAAGAAAAATTTCGGTTAGCTAACTCTTGAGCCACAGCCACTTGGAGGGTGGTAAGGGCAATGAGAGTGCGATCTAAATCAACTAAATGGGGTCGGTGGGTGGTAATTAAAAAAGTCTCTAAATCTTCATTCTGTCCGGTTAACTCGGAAAGAACTTGGGAAGAGCGTTGAAACGATTTTTTGATATAATCATAAGGTAGCCAGCGCTTCATTTTGGAAGTTACAAAGAGGGCATCTAATCCTGGAAAAAGAAGTGCCTGCATCGGATAATTATCCCAAAATTTCTTTATAGGCTTCGTTAAGCTTAGAACTCCATTCAGAGGCAAGTCGCTTTTCCATGAGAATAATCTCATCTTGAGATGAGTCCGCGAAGTCCAAACCTTCAGGTAACTTTCCCGTGACCAAGGTCAAATGGTTGCGTTCGTCATGAATAATGGACTTAGCTAAATCTTGAACTTCTTGTAGAGGGGAAAATTTAGCAAAACAGGGGTAGATTTTCATGATACGACGTTCAATCAAAAATGCAAGAAGGGCATAGGAAGAAATTGCAAACTGACTGTCACAGGTTCTTTGGTGAAAGGTTAATCGAAAAACCCGCTTGGCCAAACTTTGAAGGTAGATCTCTGTTTCTTTGACAAAAACACGGTTTAATTTGGCTTCTTTTAGAATATCGTTATCTTCAAGAGTCCAGCGCAAATTGCGAGCACAATCTTGAATCAGTTTTGTGTGGCGAACTTCATCATAGGCGTGTTCATGGGTTTCATGGCTCCAATTTTGGTAGGTCAGAGCCATCATCCAGCTTACCCCTATTAATTCAAAAAGAGAAACTCCATCGAGTAGGGAGATACAAGAAATCTTGTTAGAAAATATATCTATCTTTAAATCACCTTCAGCAAGGTGCTCAGCAAGGCTAGAATTTTTCGCAGAAAAATTTCCTGACAAGTTGGTTTGGTTATTATTATCTATGTCCATAGAATCACTATCCATTTGTTTTTCTATTTGTCCTTCTAAATTTACCATCATTAATCCCCACAAAGAGTACGGGTTAATATAGTTCAATCCAACTAATTTTCTACTGTAGAATCTTAAACATATAATTATTTCAACCAGATCATGGTCTAGAATGATTATTTTTTACTCAACTTTATGGATGATGCTAAATAAAATCATTTGGAATGAGATGTTTCGTAAAAATTATCATGGTGAGCTTGATCGTATATTCTTTTAAATCAGAGGGGGCTGAGGGGAAGCCATCGCTCTTGATAAATGATCTTGAACGAATCACCTGTGAGGAGTCCTACGATGTTGGAATGGACTATCTGATTGCTGCCCTTGGTACGGAGTCGCATCTGCATCAAATGGAATTTGATGATTTTAAGCTGGGTTTAAAATTTAAAGATTTAGAGGCTCAGAATCTATTTTACACCCTGTATTCGGATTTTTATAAAGCTTTGTTAAAGCTAAGTCTTGAGGAAGATAATGAAAATATTCTTGAACTGGCAACGCAAATTAAAGTGGAGGATGCGAGTTCTGAGTTCAGAAAAAGAATGATCAGCGAAATTCAAGAAAAAATCAAAATTATTAGTTCCAAGTTAAAATCAAAAGGCATGGAATGCCCTCCTGCAGCGACATCTAAAGTTACTGAAAAAAACACAGCCATAAAAATCCAGGGTTTGAAAAAACAAAACCCCGTAAAGTCCTTTATTAAAAGAATCATGGAAAAAGTGCTGGCCGTGACTTATCAAAGTTGTGACGTATTAAAGTTAAAGCCATTGACGGCTAATGTTCCTAATGTGGAAGGTATCCAGGAGAAATGTTGTCATGGTAAGGGGATGATGCGAACGATTTCAAATTTAAGTTCACTACTAAAAACAAATTACTATCTGCAATCTCCGTTGACGGGTCCTCAGTGTTTTTCAATAAAGGAAAATCCCCTAATCTATGATTATGGAGGAAGACCTAATTTTACCCGTGGCCTGGAAGGTAAATTGGATTTCTTTTCCAACTTGGGTGGCACCAATGTCTTAGGTTATGATTGCTCGGCATTGGTCTATTCCGTTCTATTAGGAGGGGGGCTGAGGTTAAAATCAAATAAGCCCTTTGTCGCGAGTGATGTCGTAGCGGCACAGTCGAAGCAATTTATAAGTCCCGAAGTCAGTGGCTGGGATTGTTTAAAGAGGATCACTTTGAAGCCAAATCAAAGCATTGAAGTGGGAGATATTGTTTCCCTTAATGGACATGTGGTGATGATCTATTCAACGGGTGAAGACCCCTTTGGAATAAGAAATTTAAAAAGTTGCAATGATGTCAAGGTACAGTCATTTGATTTCAACGTATTTCAATCCTCTCCCTCAAAGGAGGGTATTGGAATTAATGTCTACGAAGCTAAAGATTACCTTGAAGAAAGTGAGCAAATGTCTGAAATATTTTTAGATTATGCTCGGAGTGCCTGCTTGAGCCAAAAACAAAATAAGAATATTTTTTTGAAACGAAAGGCCTATTCCATTATTCGTCACACCCAGACTCCTGAGTGTCAAACCGAGCCTGTCAGTTTTGAAAATGAGTCTTGCGTTGTTGGGACTTGCATTTGATAGGGATTCTTCCTAGGATGATTTTATGTCTATGATAAAATTCAGAATGAATATTTTCCTGTGGTTTGTTAGCTGTCTTTTTTCCTTGCAAGGTTTGGGGCAGGGGCCTGATATAAAATTGCAAGAATGGCAAAAGTATCCTCTTAATTTCTTTCAAGTGAGCGGCGAAAGGTTTTTTGTAGATACGGCAGGTTTCTTTGCAGCGGGTACAATTAAAAGTTCTTCGCAGCAAGAGTCTGACAAGGTTGAAAACTCTGGTGTTGAATTTAGTAGTGAGTATGGCTTCACAGATCAATTTGCTGGCAAAATACAGATGGCCTACCAAAGTGGAAGCCAAAAAAACTCAACTTCAACAACGAAAATCGAAGGTCTTAAAGATGTGACCGGCTTAGTAAAGTGGAAACTCACTTCCCCTGTTGTTATTTTGATTGAAACTGGAATAGAGACCAGTCCTGAAGCGTTGAAAATAAATGCTCTTTCAAGAACCGTCACGGCTTCTTCTGGCGGAACGAAAGTGGTTATCAAAGGAGGGGCCCAGATTCCCCATGAAAAATTTGTATTTGGAGGAGGGGCTTCCTATAAACATTTCTTGCAAAGAGAAATGGAGATCACATCGGTACTCGGTTCCGAGACAGCAAAAATTGATGGAGGAAATCAAATTACGGCTTCTGGATTTTTTGAGTTTGGAACAGGATTGAGAACAGGTTTGGAGCTCAAATGGCTTTTTCAAAATAGATCTTCCTATGCATCGAGTGCATTGCAAACCACTTCAGATTTTGAACTTGAGTACCAGCAAGTAACAACAGGAGCCTATCTAAAAATTCCCGCTGGTGAAAAAATACAGATGTACATCCGTGGAGATTACAACCTCAACCCCTCCAACAAGCGAGGGAGTTTGAGCTACGATAAAGATGAACTCTTTGAAGCCAAAGTTGGTCTGCAAGCTGTATTTTTCTAGAATTCAAAAAGATGGACCAAAAAGCCCATGTCTTTTTCACAACTAGGTCTTTGGTTAGTTTCAATTTGATCTCTTGTTCTAGACTTAAGAGTTTGAAGATTCCTCTCGATATTGTTTCCATGGAGGACATCAATGTCTGATTCTAATAAAAACACTTCTGCAAAGTCTATCGATACCAAGGATAAAATAGAAATAAAAACAGCAGAAACTAAAGCAGTGGAAACTGAACCAATAGTCGAAAAGGATACAGTTTTGGTAGCCGAAGACTCGGCCACCAATCGAAAAATACTCGTTCATGTTCTAAAAAAACTAGGGTATGAAGTTATAGAATGTGAGGACGGGAGAGTGGCAATCAATATTCTGAAAAGCCAAACCGTTAAGAATTTAGTACTTGTTATTTCTGATGTCATGATGCCTAATCAAGACGGTCTTGAAGTCCTAAAATTTATTCGGGAATCTGCTTCATTGAAGGACTTGCCAGTTATTTTAGCTACAGCAGTTACGGATCGTGAATTTATTATGCGAGCTAAGGCATTGCGTGTAAACAGTTATATCGTTAAGCCTTTGACCTTTCAGAGGGTTGCAGAGAAACTGCAAGAACTTTTTCCAGATAAAAAATTTCCGAAACTGGTGGCGTAAATCCTTATGGGAGCGCTCAAACTGGATCAAAATTTAATTTTAAAAAAGCTAGACAATCTTCCGACCCTGCCATCGATTGTCTATGAATTGAGTCGAATTATTAACGACCCAATGTCGTCAACGAATGAAGTTGTAAAAATTTTGGAAAACGATTTGGCCCTAACCTCACAAGTATTGAAAATGGCAAATTCAGCTTATTATGCAATTCCAGGAGGTGCCGCCACATTGGGACGTGCCATAGGTTTTTTAGGATTTGATACGGTCAACCAGTTAGTGTTAAGCAGCTCGATAATTTCAGCACTGAAAGCTAAGGGCACTAACGATTTTAATATCAATCATTTTTGGCAACACTCTATTGGTGTGGGTATTGCGGCTGAAACCATTGCGAAATACACTAAACATCCACTTCCATCTGATCTATTCACCTGCGGCCTTGTTCATGACATTGGAAAACTTGCCATTTACCTAACTGACCCAGATGCATTTTTGAGTTTAATCTCTTTTGCTAAAGAGAACAAAATGTCCATTGATGAGGCAGAAGGAAAATTAGATTTTCCTCAGCATACAGAAATAGGACGATTACTCGCAGAAAAGTGGCTTTTGCCAAGGCAGATTCAAGCCGCTATAAGCTATCATCATCAATCGGACTTTAAAAAAAGGGGCGGAATATCTAATGACTTGGGCCGAATCGTTGATACCGTCATTTTGTCAAATTTGATTATTCATGCACAGAAATTTGGAAATAGCGGTCATGAAATGGTGATGCCTCCAACGAAAGAGCTAACTATTAGACTCATGATAGATTCCAAAGTCGATTTCAAACCATTGGCTAATGAAATTGAAGTTCAATTAGAGCGAGCCACAGAGTTTATTAGGATTATTGGTGGAGCTTCATGAGTATAAAAAAGATCCAACAAGCTGTTATAAATGATTTTTTTGAAATCGTAAATGAAGAATCGATGTCCGCCACCTTGGCTTTTGATTTAAATTCAAACAGTTGTCTTTATGCCAATCGATTGGCTGCGGAAATTTTAGAATTTCCGATAAATGTAGATCCGGTAAAGGTCACAATGGACTGTCTCATTCCCAAATCTGAGTTTGGAAAGAATTTTAGAGCGTTTAGTAAAGAGCTTCTTGAGCATGAGGGGTTTTTTTCTGAAGTGACTGTTAAGAAATGGAATGATCAAGTTTTTATTGCCAGTGTCATGACAAAACAAATAAATGTAGCCAATGAAAAATTTCTTTTAATTCAATTTCAAGACTTGAGTGTTCAAAATAAATTACAACGAGAAATTTTAACAAAAAGAAATGAACTAAAATTAGCTTATGAAGAAATGTTGCTACAAAATAAACAATTGCGTGAATTGGACTTAGCAAAAGATCGATTTATAGCCCTTACAACCCATGAACTACGAACTCCTGTTTCAGCCATTGTTTCCTCAGCAGAAATATTAAAACATCGTTTCTATGAAACCCAAGAACAATTAGATGAGTTTGTGTCGATTGTTTACGACCAGGGAAAGCAACTTTTAGAATTGATAAATGATATTTTAGATTTATCTAGGATCAATGCAGGTAAAATGGATTACTACATTGAAGAAGGAAATTTGTTTGCTTTGGTAGAAGAGCAAATGAATAGCCTTAATAACCTCGCGCAGGAACGTGGAATTAGGATGAGCATAGAAACCCCATCTTTTAATTCGAGCTGTTACTTCGATGCGGTCCGTTTGTGCCAAGTCATTTCCAATGTTTTAACCAATGCAATTAAGTACAATAATGAAAATGGAACTATTAATATTTGGCTAGAAGAAAATACCAAATTCATAAATCTATACATTCGTGACTCTGGTGTTGGAATTGCCTCTGAAGATATTGAAAAAGTCTTTAATGAGTTTGAAACCATTGGAAAAGTTAGCCAGCATAGCAAAGGGACAGGTTTAGGTATGCCCATTAGCAAAAAAATTATTGAATCTATGGGTGGTGAAATTCATTTGAAGAGCACATTTGGCGAAGGTAGCACATTTTGGATCATGGTTCCCAAAGAAAAAAAATTGGATCCGTCATGGTACCGCGGTCGTCCGTCTGATGGGGAAATTGGCTCCTAATTACCATAATTTGAATTGGAGTAATAGGACTCGGTTCATAACATTTTACTAAAAATTACCGTTTAAACTTCTTCTTTATCACCGAACGAAAAATGGGACTCAAATACCTTGCTATCCATAGTCCAACAGATGTGGCCCCATCGGGGAGCAGATATTTGTCATCAGACTCTATGGCTGCCTTAATTTTTAAAGCGTATTCTTCAGTTGAGATCGAGTTTTTTGGGACCTCAAAATTTTTTGCATATTTTGTTTCAATCTCATCAAACATTCTGGTTTTAACTCCAGGAGTGATTAAGCATAATGTTGAGACGCCTGTTTCAGATAACTCTGCTTCTATAGAATCTGTAAAAGCCACCACAGCAGCTTTTGATGCGGAGTAAGTTGAGGCGCAGGGAAAGTGCATAAAAGCTGAAACGCTAGCGTTATTTACAATTTTACCACGACCGCGTTTAATCATTCCTGGAATAACGGCTCGACTTAAATGAACGAGTGCATTCACATTGACTTGAAACATTGAGTAGATCTCATCTAAGGGTTGCTCTTCGATAAGGCCACCTGTCAAAAGACCTGCATTGTTAAAAAGAATATCGATCTGAAGTTCTCTTAGATAAATACAAAGGTTTTCGACACTTTCTTTTGTGCCAAGATCACAAATCATCAAATGAACGGAGGCAGCACCAAGAGATTTTAACTTTACCTCAAGGTTTCCATCAAATGATCTGGCGGCAAGGTAAACATGGGCTCCACTTTGAGCCGCCATTTCAGCTACGGCAAGCCCAATTCCTCTATTTCCACCGGTTACTAGAAAATTTGTGCCTTTAATATTCATGTGAGCCTTCTTGTCAGATTTAGTATGATCCGATCAAAACTGAAATAAAAAATAATGTCACGGTTTCTCATGGTTTGTTTTGCCATCTGTAGCTTATCACAACGTCTTGAGGTTTGCCTAAATCATCTAAGATATTGGACCTGCCAGCAAAAGACTTTAGCTGCTTGGTTTTTGAATCATAGACTACCTTTAGCTCACCAGCAAAAAGTCGGAAGAACCAATTGCTGGCCCTGATTCCATATTCAGACTCTTCTGGAGAATTGGCGGGATTTCGATATCCCGTTAGCGAATAAAAAGCTTTACTATCAAGCACTCCAAAATTAAACTCAACTGACTTCGTTTCAAGAAGTGCAAAATTCAAGCGGATGAAGTTATCAAATCCTTGGCTGGCAACCATTGTATCCTTGAAAGGAATACTTTTTTTTGAAACTGATTTAAATTCTTTTATTTCTTCGAATTCGACAAACCCATTAGATAAACGAATTGTGTACTTTGTTTTGAATCGTTTGTCTTCGAATGTTGTATCAGGAACGGTTTTGCTTTTTGAAAAATCAGAGGTCATTGTTGCAAACTCAATTCCGTCTGGTTTTGTATATTCAACGCGAATGAATTTATTTAAACCAGAGTCATCTTTTTCGACTTCATGTTTTTCATGAAACAAGATTTCGCCCATTTTATTTCTTGCTATTCCTTGAAGAATCTCTGCTTGGATAACTATGGGGACAAAAAGAATGAAAAACAAATTTATAATTTTCATAATTTCCTCTTAAAAAACACCAACGTTACTTCTCCTAAGTAAAACCCGAACTTACTCATTTTGGATTTGTTTATCATGATTCCGTCGTCTAACAGGTACATCCAGTCATCAAATTGGACATGATAACTTTTGTCTCCTACAGGCAAATCTAAAGTGTATTTCCATCGAAACGCGTTTCCTGCTGATTCACCTTCAGCAGTTCCTACAACATCAGATGCTGTTCCTGAATATTTACCATCTTTTTCTTTTTTTAGGTTCCAAACGCGCTTTGATTTTTTACCGTCGGAATATTCGAAGTCTTCGTCCAAAGTTCCTGAGTTGCCATTCCATGTCCCCTTCATTAGAACCTTAAATCGTTTGACGATCATGCCAGATCTGTCTTGAAAAAAACCATGAGCTTCGAGATTGCCGCTCAAGTAGTCTTCAAGCAACAGTATGGGCTTTTGATTTTTGTAGTCTTGCACTTGAGCTGTTGTACAGCCTGAAATTATTGCTAATAGGCTTGCCATAATAAAAAAACTCCTCATTTGATTTACCTCAATCATTAATTGAAACTGCCATTGGTAAGCGAAATCAATCTTTTAAGTGCCATTACAAATGGTCAAATTTCCAGTTTAAAAATCTCCAAAAAATCCGGTTTAATGGTTTTAGCATTCCCCGGAAAAAATAAAGCGGTTCTTCAACGTTACTCAATAAGAGACATCCATCAGGACTAGTCGCTTTAGGCGAGTGGACAACGGTATGATCAGAAAATGAAAAATCTCCAGTTTCGAACTCAGATCCCGCAGCGGCAAAACTTCCAGAAATGACATAGCTATATTCAGCCCCGGAATGTGAATGAGGAGGCACCTCCTCATTTGGTCCTAGATAGATCAGAAGTAAGGAGTTACTTTCATTTCCTTTCAGTCTTGCAATTTTTCCTCGCTGACCAAAAGACATCCACTTCAAACTAGTTAGACTTAAATGGCGCAGACTACGAGGCATTTCAAACCTTTGGTCGCCAACTACAATTTCGGTAGGTTTGCTGAAGTCAAAAAAATTTGCTTGTTCATTCTTACTGGAATCTAGCTGACTTGAAATATTCAGCCAAATCTCGTCGAGCGAGTCTGGCGAAGCTGGAGAACTTGAATACATGTCAGAGGCCAAAGCTTTTTCAAACGAAGCCACTGAATTTAAACACATCGAGCATTGCTCAATGTGTGCAGATATGACCGAGGATAGAGACTCATTGAGTTCTGCAGCCGCAAATTTTCTTAATACTTCATTTGAAGGATGGTGCTTCATTTGTCCTCCAATCGGTTCCTTAATTGAGCAAAAGCTAGTCGAACTCTCGATTTTACAGTCCCGAGAGGCAAACTGCGAAGCTCGGCGTACTCAGATTGCGAATATCCTTGGAGATATATGGAATCAACCGCATCCCGTTGTTCTTGAGGTAGTAAGCTTACGCGGATTCGAATATCCTTATCGATAATTAAGTGTTCGTCTTTAAAGTTATCAGAGATATCATCACTCATTTCATAAATATCTTTGGATGAAAGATTTAAGACATCTCTTTTTTTTGATCGAAAATGATCAAATTTTAGATTTCTGACAATGGTATACATCCATACTTTAAACGTGCCTTTGCTTGAATCAAAGAGTTCAGATTTATTCCAAACGGAAATAAACACCTCTTGAGCTAAATCGGAGGCTTTTTGTTCTTCAACCCGAGAGCGCTTTAAATAAGCAACGACATTTCCAAAAAAAGCCTTGAACAACTGTTGAAATGATTCTCGACAGCGATGTTCTTTGACCCGATTCATTAAGGCATCGAAATCTAGAATTTGAGATGGCTGGTTCATCCTTTTTCTCCGTGAAAGATTAGGAAAAAAAGTAGCATAACCGTTACCCGGTCTCAATTGAACTGTCCAAATTAAGCTAAAAGACGACTCCATGTCCTATAATACGTATGGTTGCTCAAATTGGATCACATCAGGATTAAAAAATATTTTTGTGTAAGGAGTGATCCAATTCCTATTTAATAACGTAGTTAAACATTGTATAGTCCGCGTTGTTGATAACAATAAGGTCTTAACATAATAAAGTTAGATCGATGCTTTTTTATTAAACACCGTTTTAAAGGTTTAGTTTATGCGAATACTGGTAACAGGTGCCTCTGGATTGATTGGAAAAAATTTAATTAGAAATTCATTGAGCCTGGGCCATCAAGTCTACGCGCTTGTTCGTAGTCCTGATAAATTTTTTATGCTTCCTAAGAAAAATGTCATTGCATGGAATCATAATGAAATTCCTGATTTGTCGGACCTGGATCCGCTGGATGCCATTGTGCATTTAGCAGGTGAAAGTATTGCTGATTCCTATTGGACTAAAGACCGTAAAAAAAGTATTGCTGAATCAAGAATAATTGGCACAAGAAACTTAGTTTTGGCCGTCAAGAGATTGCCTCCTGACAAAAGACCTAAAGCTTTCATTTCTGGATCGGCAATTGGATACTATGGTTATCAAAGAAAAGAGATTTTGGATGAATCAGCGACATCGGGAACAGATTTTTTAGCCAAGGTTTGCATTGAGTGGGAAGCAGAAGCACTTGCTG
Organism: Deltaproteobacteria bacterium; assembly: GCA_017302835.1. NCBI lineage: Bacteria > Pseudomonadati > Myxococcota > Myxococcia > Deltaproteobacteria bacterium. Next base: position 195,848 of record JAFLCC010000006.1, read on the forward strand.
CCGAAAATTTAAAGATGCGTGTTGTGGTACCTCGGACGGGAATTGTTATTTCGCGTGAGGGTGGCGCTCTTGCTAAAATGCCGCCGATTCAAATTTCTGACGGTCAACACTGGATGAGCTGGATTCATATCAAGGATATGGTTCAGATTCTGCAGTTGATGATAGAAGATGAAACTATTTCCGGTCCTGTAAACTGTGTTACTCCCAATCCTTTACGAAACAGGGATTTTGTAGGCTTGTTAGCTGAATTCCATAAAGTACCACTGATAGGATCAGTCCCTCGCTTTGTTTTGAGTTTGGTATTAGGTGAAGCAGCAAGTGTCATCGTATCAAGCTTGAGCGTTCAGCCAAAATTTTTAAATGATAAAGGGTTTCAATTTCAATTTCCGGATTTAAAGTCAGCTCTCCAAGAAGAACTAAAAGATTGGAATAGGTTAGACAATAGTCTTTTTAAAGATCAATTTGTTCCATTGAAGCCAGATCAAATTTTTCCATTTTTTAGTAAGGCTGAAAACTTAGAAACTCTTACGCCTCCCTGGCTCAATTTTAAAATTAAAGCAAAATCAAATGAATTTTTAAAAAAAGAATCTGTTATCGACTATAAATTAAAAATTCATGGAGTTTCAGTTTATTGGAGAACATTAATCAGCGATTGGAAAAATAATGAATTCTTCGTCGATGAGCAAATAAAAGGACCTTACTCGAAATGGCATCACCTACATTTATTTGAACCTGTTCCTGGAGGTTGTCTTTTGCGTGATGAGGTAACTTACCAGATTCCGGGGTCCTTAGTTGGAAAGTTATTATTAGGTCGATGGATTGAAAAAACTGTCAATAAGATATTTTCCTTCAGGCAAAAGAGAATTGAAGAAATAACTAAACTGGGGCAGTTACAGTGAGCTCTGTTTCTATTTTTTTTATTGGTTTAGCCTTTTGCCTTCTATTAATGTTGCTAACCTGGGTGTATGCTCAAAAAATGAATTATTACAGTCTTGTCGACGTCGTATGGTCCTATGGAATTGGTCTATTGACTGTAGTTTTTGCTATGACTGCAAATGGTACGCCTACCAAGAAATTGATAGCTGTGGTATTAGCATCATGTTGGTCCATACGATTAGGAACCCATCTAGCTATACGACTCAAGTCTCATTTTCCGATTGAGGATTCCAGATATATCGGTTTGAAAAGCAAATGGGACAAGGCACAGTTTTTAATCTTCTTTCTCTTTCAAGGTCTGTCACAGGCTCTTTTTTCTCTCCCATTTCTTTTTCTCGTCCAAGATAAGGATCCATCCATTTCAAGTTTGACGGTGGTTGGGATTTTTTTGTTTGCTGCTGGTTTTATTGGCGAATCCGTTGCTGACAAGCAGCTTCATGCTTTCAGGATGAGTCCCGAAAATAAGGGTAAAGTTTGTGATAAGGGTCTATGGAAGTACTCAAGACATCCGAACTATTTTTTTGAGTGGATCATTTGGTGTGGGATTGCTATCGCGGCAGTACCTTCTCCAAATGGATATTTCGCTATTCTCAGTCCAGTGGTGATGTATTTAACTCTCAATTTTTTGACTGGAGTTCCAGCCACAGAAGTCCAATTGCTAAAGTCTAAAGGATCTCTATACATTGAATACCAAAGGAAGACCAATCGATTTTTTCCGGGAGCTCCACTATGAAAGTTGCTATCATTGGCGCTGGAATCAGCGGCTTAGCTGTGGCATTGATTCTAAACGACAAATTTGAGGTTCATCTTTTTGAATCAGACCCAAGATTGGGTGGGCATGCAAACACCGTAAATGTTCAAGACAATGAAAGTGGAAATGTGGCAGTGGATACAGGTTTTTTAGTTTACAATACTCTGACTTATCCACACTTCACAAAATTCTTAGATTATCTGGGTGTTGAGTCAGTCGAATCCGACATGACATTATCCATTCAAACGAAAGATGGTATTGAGTGGGGAGGAGAAAACCTTAAAACCATTTTCGCTCAAAGACGTAATTTATTTCGTCCTTCTTTTCTTAGAATGCTTTTAGATATAGTTCGTTTTAATAGAAACGCCGGAGAGAATCTTCGGTTAAGTATTAAAAATAACTGGACTCTCGGTGAACTTGTTGATTTTTTGAAATGCAATGAATCTTTTAAGAATCACTATCTTCTGCCTATGACGGGCGCCATTTGGTCGATGTCGTATGAAAACGCCCTCAAATTTCCTGCTGAAACATTTCTGACATTTTGTATAAATCATCGGCTTTTGCAGATCAACGATCGACCCATTTGGCGAACTATTAAAGGCGGCTCAATTAACTATGTGAACCGTGTTTTTGATAAGCTCGAGCGTGTCCATCTAGGAACAAAGGTCACAGCCATACGAAAGAAGCCCAACAGTATTGGGGTCCTCACTCCAAACTCAGAAATTGATTTTGATAAAGTTATACTTGCTACACACGCACCTACATCAAAAAAAATCATTCAGAACGATTTTCCAGAGCTTGCTAAAGAAATCGCCTGCTTTGATGTAACAACGAATCAGGTTGTTTTGCATGGAGATAGGTCAGTTATGCCAAAAACCGAATTGTGTTGGTCAGCATGGAATGTTTTGGCCCAAGGGAAAGCAAATAGTAACGAAGAAATTTCCCTTACTTATTATATCAACAAGCTTCAGCCCTTGAATTCAAAGAAGAATTACTTTGTAACTTTGAATGGCAAAAATGATTTCGCAAGCACGCATCTAAAATTGCATTACGATCATCCTCAATTTAATTTTCAAGCCATAGAGGCTCAAAAACGTCTTCCCGATATTCAAGGGACAGAAGGAATTTTCTTTGCGGGAGCATGGACTCGTTATGGATTTCATGAAGACGGAATACTGAGCGCGGTAAATGTTGCAAAGTTAATGGGAGTTGTACCCCCATGGATTTAAAAGATCAAAATACGGTATTAATTGGGGAAGGATTTGTTTGGCATTCTAGGCCTCCTGTTCATAAAAGCGAAAATAGTTTTATAGGAAGAATCAGAAAAAAAATTAAGTCACCTTATAGTTTTACATACCCGATATTTAACCTTCTTGTTCCAGTTCACAACGAAAAGGTTTTAAAAAGTTTAGAAAAAGGATTTTTTCTTTCTCTAAAACCTAAAGATTATTTAAATTCTAAAGAAGCTAGTTTAAAAGAAAAAATTTTAGAATTTATAGCTAAGGAGCTCAATTATACTTGTGATCAGATTTGGCTTCAGACATTGCCGAGAATGTTCGGATATGTATTTAATCCAGTTAGTTTTTGGTACTGTTACAGTGGCGGAAAATTAGACTCGGTTTTATGTGAAGTTAACAATACTTTTGGTGACAAGCACTTCTATTTTATAAAAGGCGTTAATTCAACCGGTCCCAAGATACACCAGACAATTAAAAAATTTCATGTGTCACCCTTTCTTGACATTGAGGGACACTATAAATTTAAATTTACTGAATCTGAAAAAGAAAACGAAGTAAGTATTCAGCTCTTTAATAAATCAGAATTGAAAATCAATACTAAAATCAAATTGAAATACCAGCCTTTTGAAAAATATTCGTCACTTTACGTTCTAAGGAAATACGGATGGCTGACTCTAATGGTAATTCTTAGGATTCATTTGCAAGCCCTTATTTTGTGGTTGAGGGGTGCAGATTTTTTTAAAAGACCATCACCACCCAAGGAGAAAATTACTTATGAATTTACAGAACATAAACAATCAAGTTCTATTTAAAGTTCTTGAAAGAGCTAAATTTGGTTCTATTGGACTAAAATTCATGGACCCAAGAACCGAATATAAGTTCGGCGAAGGACCGCAGGTCGCTGAGATTTTCGTAAAAAATGGAGGCGTTTTAAATGAGATAGTTTCTGGAGGAGACATTGAACTTGCGGCAGCAATTAAAAGAATAAATGTAGCCCATTTTTCACTTCAAAAAACCTAGTAATTTATTAAAGCGAGGAACGAAAATGAGCCAGTCATGGGCAATTCATTGGTTTAGAAGAGATTTGCGAATCATAGGAAACAAATCTCTTCGAGAAGTGTGGAAGAAAACCAATGGACGAGTCGTCGGCATTTTTTGTTTCGACTCAAACTTTCTTGCAAGAGATGATTTTTCCTATAACCGATTTGCTTTTTTTTTAAAAACACTTAAAAGTTTGAAAGAGGAGTTTAATTCTTTAGGTGGAGATTTAATAGTGGTTGATAGGCAGCCTTCTGTTTTTTTTTCATTTCTAGTAAATTCACTAAAAAAAACAAAGAAGTCATTACCGAGCTATGTTTCGTGGAACAGAGACTACGAGCCCTTTGCCTGTGCAAGGGATAAAAAAATGGAAGAGTTGATTTCATCTTTTGATATTCATGTTATTACGGCAAGAGATCATCTTGTTTTCGAGCCGCATGAAATTAGGAAAGACGATGGTTCTTACTATCAAGTCTATTCTCCATTCAGCCGAAAATGGCTGGAGCTTCTAAATTCTCAGCCTGGAGGCGATAGAGTTTCAAACGAGCTTATTCTAAATGATAATTCTGCTAATAAAAAACAATTATTTAATCTGAAGTGGAAAGAGATTTTGCCATCAGGGTTGGAAATTCGCGACGATCTCGAAGATTTCGAGAAAAAGAATTTAAAACACGTTACAATTTCCATACCAGATGCCGGCAGCAGAGTTGCCTGGGCTGCCTTAAAACAATTCTCGAAAAAAATTGAAGCCTATAAAGACATGCGGGATTTTCCATATATCGAAGGAACCTCTCGACTATCAATTTATTTAAAAAATGGAAGCTTAACTTGCAGCCAAATTCTCACGTATCTTAATTTAATAAATTTACCATTGAAGAATTCTGAGGGTCCGAATCAGTTTTTAAAAGAAATTATTTGGAGGGAATTTTACTACCATATTTTATACCACAGACCTGATGTTGAAAGAACGGCATTCAAAATGAGCTATCAAAACATCAAATGGGAAAATCGTTCTGATTATTTTGAAAGATGGAAAGAAGGAACGACTGGCTTTCCAATTGTCGACGCTGGAATGAGAGAGCTTCGAGATACAGGCTTCATGCACAACAGGGTTCGGATGATTGTCGCTTCATTTTTGGTAAAAGATTTATTGATTGATTGGCGTTGGGGTGAAAAACATTTCATGAAGTACCTTTTAGATGGAGATCTAGCCCCAAATAATGGCGGTTGGCAATGGGCTGCGTCCACAGGCTGTGATTCTCAACCCTACTTTCGAATTTTCAATCCGTGGCTTCAAAGCAAAAAATTTGATCCAAAAGGTAGGTATATTAAAAAATATATCCCAGAGTTACGCGAAGCTACTCCCAAAGAAATACATGAGCCCGATGCAGACCGAAGTCGTTGGAAATACCCACCTCCTGTAGTTGACCATTTTAGACAAAAGAAAAAGGCACTAGAGCTTTTTAAAATTAGTTGAAATAGGGTGAAAATATTTTTAGTTACTTCTTTCTCTTTATGTAGTCGATAATAATGGATGCAACTATAGACGAACCAATCAGGAGGGCAATGATTCCTAAAGACCAGTTGACTGGAAACTTTCCTCCGAAGGCGTCATTTAGCCAAACCATCTTAAGACCTACGAAAACAAGAACCGAAGCGAGTCCATATTTAATGTAAATGAATCTATCCATGACCCCGGCAAGCATGAAATACATGGAACGAAGTCCAAGGATTGCAAAGATATTCGAAGTAAAAACAATTAAAGGTTCCTTCGTTAAAGCAAAGATTGCTGGAACTGAATCTACCGCAAAAATAATATCGCTCAGCTCAAGGAAAACTAGAGCCAAGAACAAGGGCGTGACATAGGTACGACCATCTTTTTTAAAAAAGAATTTTTGCCCTTCCACTTGCGGATGGACTCTAAAAACTTTCTTGAGTTGCCGAACCATAAAATTGTTTTCTAAGTCTTGAGGCTTTGTGCCTGCAAAGTACATTTTAAACCCGGTCAAAATTAGAAGGGATCCAAAGAAAATCACAAGCCAGTGGTACTGCATAAGGACCGAACCCATGGCAATGAAAATTCCTCGGAAGACCAGGGCACCTAGGATTCCCCAAAACAGAACTCGGTGCTGATACATTTTCGGGATTCTGAAGTAAGCAAATACAACAGCAAAAACGAAAATGTTGTCAATGGCCAGAGACTTCTCGACCACAAATCCAGTTAAGAATTCAAGAGCAGATGACTTTGCCTGAGCCTCGGGGTCAAATCCTATGATCGAGGTATATCTCTCGTGCGTCGAAAATCGATATTGCGCATAAAGGTAAAATAAATAGTTAAAAACGAGAGCCAAGCTAATCCAGACAGTCGTCCAAATCGAAGCTTCTTTGAAGCTGACCTCGTGTGCTTTTTTATGAAAAACTCCAAGGTCAAGAGCCAATACCACGAGTACAAAAGTCGTGAACCCTGCATAGAACCACCAATAATCGTAAAACGGGAAAAGTATCATTTTTTAATTCTCCTTTAAGCCTTAACCTTTTTGTTATCATTAAATATTTCTAAAAGCAAAATATCTTTAAAATCGATAAAAAAATTGATTTGCACTTGTATTTACGATACAAATGTTTTGGAGTTTTTGAGAACCAAATTTTTTTTGGGGGGGGTTATGAACCAATGGATTAACTACCATCATCTTTTTTATTTTAAGACGATTGCGGAAGAGGGAACTGTCTCAAAAGCCGCAGAAAAATTACGGCTTGGCCAGCCGACATTGTCAGCACAATTGAAACAGTTTGAAGATCATATTGGGGTTCAACTTTTTGAGCGGCATCATAAAAAGCTCACCCTGACAGAACAAGGTAAAGTGGCACTTGATTACTCGAAAAATATTTTTAAAATGGGATCTGAAATGTATGAGGTGCTTCATGATAGGCTAAAACCGATGAAGCCATCGCTCCACTTAGGGGCACTGGATAGCGTTCCTAAGCAAATTATTCTTCAGTTAGTTAAACATGCTTTCAGAATTTCGCCCTGCCAAATCACCTTATCCGAAGGCAAATCGGATGAATTATTAAGAGAACTTTGCTCACATAGGATGGATTTGCTGGTGACAAATTTTTTACCGACTGGAATTGACGGTAAAGGCCTATATCCCAAGCCTATTACTAAAAAGAATGTAGGATTTTATGGAGCACCTAAATTTAAATCCTTAAGAAAAGGCTTTCCGAAATCAATATCTGGTGAGCCAATGGTGTTTCCTACATATGACAGTCGTATGAGACAAGATCTGGATCACTGGGCAAAGATGAATAAAATTGAACTCAACATTATTACCGAAAGCCAAGACATATCGGTCAAGAAGCTTATGGCAGTTAACGAGTTAGGATTGATTCCAGCAGCGACCCATACGGTTACAGGTCAAGTTCTGCGAGGTGAGCTTATCGAAATCGGGCAACTTCAAGGTGTTTATGAGGAGCTTTTTTTAGTTACAGCCCAGCGAAAGATTGAAAATACAATTGCTTCAAAACTAAGAGATTCTTTTATTGTATAGAGTTTACAAATACAAAGTAGGTTTTTTATCTATTTTAACAATCTCTAATTCTTCCGTAAAGTAATTCATGTGAGGGTATTATACTCTCACTAAAAACTTTAGGAGGATTTATGCTCACTTCGAAAAAAACGATTTTAAAACCCTTGTTTGAATCGACTAACGGACTGCATCTGACGGCCTACCTTATTAATAGAGGCGACCTCGTAGATCTAAAATCTCAACTTCGAGATATTATTACCCAGACCTATGAGTGGTTGAATCCAGTAATGTCCATCGAAGATAGAAACAAGTTTTTAGAACCTCTCGACTCGCTTCTTGAAGATGCTAGCATTTTCAAAGAGATGAAAGGCAATATCGGTATCTTCCGTAATCAGGCATCATTCAGGTTGTTGAATATACCAATTGAAGTCGAGCAGGCCTGTCAGGTGGCAACAAGCTTTCATGTGAAGCCATTGCTAAAATGGCTACAATCAGATCAGGAATTTCTACTTTTAGGTCTAGAAAAGGAAGCAGCTCATCTGTACTTGGGAAATCAGAGCTCATTTAAACTTGTTGAGTCTATTTTACTTCCTGAAGCTTTAAAGGGTAAAGAATTTAATGGTGGTTATCAAAGCCTGAAGGATTCAAGAACAAAACGAACCAAAGAAGGCGAGACTATTGCTTGGCTCAATGAATGGATTTCCGAATTGACGAGAACCACAAAACCAAAACTCTTTGTGGCTGGCGAGAAGTCGTTTGTTTCTAGGCTTGGTCGAAAGCTGAGATATAAAAATGTGGCTAAAGCTCCGATAGCGGATCTCTTTGTCAAAAATAACGTCAGCGATATTTGTTCTTCCGTTAGAAGAGTCATGAGAGCTGAGGCAAAAGAATATGTCGAAAAGTCAATATTTGAATTTCGATTGGCCGAGGAAGGAAATCGGGTTCAAAAAAATATCTTTCAGATTTCGAGAGCGGTGGTTCAAGGTAGAGTTCGAAAACTGCTGGTGACAGATGAACTTAATATATTTGGAAAAATTGACAAGAAATCAGGAGGAATAGCGATTCACCCATTCGACTTGGATCACGAAGACGACGATATTCTAGATGACTTGGCCCAAATGGTTTTAAGTCAAGGTGGCGAAGTCATCGTCGCTTCAAAAAACGAAATTCCAAGTGGCCGGGCTATTCTGGCGATTTTGGATGATGGAGGAAAGGAGCTAGCGAAGACGGATAACATCCGTCTTGCTACAAATAAAGATCTAGTTTCAATGAGGGACGATGTCCGAAATTATGCATGAAAAAACCTATCTATTCTATCTGGCGATAAAATTCTAGTTAAAGACCGCGAATTGGCGCGATTCTTGTCAAAAGAAATGGAGAAAAGGTGGAGAACTTCCTTTGAGTGCAATTGAAATTTTAAAAACAAACCTACTGTCGCCCTTGGTTCTCGCGTTTTTACTTGGAATTTTCACAAAGCTAGTCAAAAGCGAACTGAGCTTACCAAAAGATCTCTATTCCACCTTGTCGATTTATCTATTGCTGGCACTGGGTCTAAAAGGTGGAGTCGAGCTTTCAGAAAGCACTTTACAAGTGATTGCATTGCCTGCGTTCGTAACCATCGCCCTAGGCTGTATAACACCGGTATCGGCCTACCTGTCCGATCTCAAGAAAGTTGGATTGCCGCTCATTTCATTGGGTGTGCTCATCCCACTCCTTCATGGGATCTTAGGCGTTGTTTTGGGCAATTGGTCAGGGCTGTCAATTGGCGGCGCCACCGTTCTTGGTACGATGGCGGCAAGTGCCTCGTATATCGCGGCCCCTCCAGCTGTTCGTATGACGTTGCCAGAAGCCAATCCGACTTATTATTTAACGGCAAGCTTGGCAGTAACATTTCCTTTTAACTTGGTTGTCGGAATTCCATTGTTTTACAAATTAGCCGTGTGGCTGGCTCGCTAAAGAGGGAGATTATGAAACTCATCAATTTTAAACTTGTAACTATAGTTTGCGAGCCAGTCTTAAGCTCAAGCGTTTTGAAGATCAGTCATGATCTTGGGGCAACTGGATATACGATGACTGAGGTTCGAGGTCAGGGTAATGGCGAAAAAAGTAGCGGCGAAGTTCCTGATGTAAAATCTAAAATAGAAATTATCGCGGACCCCGACTTAGCATTAAAAATAACAAAATCTTTAGCTGAACAATTTTTTGAAAATTACTCTTTGATTACCTATTTATTAGATATTTCAATCTTGCGTCCGGAAAAATTTGAAAATTAATAATGAGAAAAGGTGCTGCACACTCAAAAAAAAACTTGAATGATCAGCGTTCCTATTGACCAGTGCCTTGTAAGTATAAGGGCAAGGATTTTGAAGTATTGTAGTTAATATTCAAAGTGGCATATCTTCCATTAATGGCACTAGGAGTGAATGTCACGACCACGGTGCATGAGCCGTATCCGCTGATGCCTCCAACACAAGAGCCACCGGTACCAGGGAAAGAGCCGTCCTTGAAATTATAATCAGCAGCGTGACTTCCAGTGATAGTAAAGGAAGGACTCAAAGAAACAAAAGTTCCTGTCGTGTTTGTAATGGTGATAATTTTATCCATTGAACTGCCAACGGAAACAGCTGTTGTATAGGAAGCGCCACCTCCCATCACATCTACACCTGAAGGGGATAAGGAAGAGGCACAGGCGCCTCCACCATCCAGAGGTGGGCACCAAGCGTAGCTCGTGCCGGTGAGAGTGTTTCCATTTTGGTAAATCGAAGAATAAGCTCCGGAGTAGGAAGGAAAGACATTCACAAAATTCCCGCCAGCTAATAAGCTCTTCATATAGACCACAGTACTTGATGTTCCCGAAGTAATGGACAAATTTTTAGAGGCGACAACCGCATCCGAACAGTCGGAAGCCGAGTAAAGCCCTCCATTGACGATGGCTTGATTGGTTCCTATCGTTATCGGAATAAAAGAGCCGCTGAGATTGGGGACAGTATTTCCAGAACCAGCGATTGGATTATCCATTAATTGAAAGGTCAGGGTTCCGCAGTTGCTATCAAACCAAGAAGCATTGAAACCGACGGCAATGGCGTGCATCCACAAATTGGCGATATTATAATTTTGAGAGCCACTCATATAATAGTTATTGCCATTGATAGAAGCGTTGATATTGATATTTCCAATATTTTGAGGCTTGTAATAGAAAGACATCGAGCTTTGACCCGCCGAAATGGGGCTTTCTGAATTATTCATTAAGTTTAAACAATTAGAATCAGAATAAAAATTACTTCCAGCACCGCCACTGGCATTAAATTTAATGACTTGATTGCTCGGTACTGGAGCGACGGTATTGGTATCATCTTTGGCAGTCACGGTGAGCGGCATGCATTGATTTATAAACAAGTAACTTGGAGAGGGAGAACTGAAAGTTAAATGAGTCGGTTGTCCAAGAGGAAAAATACCAATTCCATAAAAAGCAGTTAAGTTAATGGAATCAATACTTGCATTGGCTTGAATGCTGGCCCAGCCAGTGGTTGAGCTTTTTATGTAAAATGAAGTTATTCCTGCCGCAAAAGAGAAGGTGCCGCCTGTGGCTGTGCAACCTGGATCCGTGTATATTGTTGCCCCATTTGCTGTAATGGAAACATCACCATTATAAGAGATCACGTTTCCGTTGGTATCTGTGGTTTGAACTGACATTCCTAAACAGGTGCCAATATTTGCGGCCTGAGAATTCGTGTTCAACATCAGATTGGTCACGCTTCCAGAGGATCGGACACGCAAGGTTTTACTTATTGAGGATAACGTGGAAGCTGCATCTGTAGGAGTTAGCACAATATCTGTTTCAGGAGTAGCTGAAGATTTAAATCTGACTCCGATCCAGTTGAAATTTGCAGGAATGACCACCGAGGTGATCGCTCCTCCAGAACAACTGAAATCATTTTGACTATAAAATGTTCCACTCACCGTAGCTGATAAATTGACAGTCACACTATTGCTAGAAGAGGCAGGTCCTCCAGAATTTGTAAATAAACCCAAATTCAAATTGGTGCATTGATTGATCGTAATCGCTGTTAAGTTTTGAAAACCAACCGTTGTGGGAACGCCAGTGCCACCGCCCGCACCGCCTCCTCCGCCGTCTCCTCCGCCGTCTCCACCGCAGCTGGAGCAGCCTCCAGAGTTTCTAAGGTAACTGGCTTGTACCCAAAATCCGGGTCCAACGGGGACTCCTGATTTTGTTGGGCAAAGAGCAAACATCGCGCCGCTACTAGCTTCTGCATCTGTTAAGGGTAAGTTGGCAGAATAGTTAGAGCTGCTGACGGGGGTGTTCGCAACCACGTTATAACCCATGCCTTGTAAAGCTTCACAGGGGGCAAAAGATGACCGGTAATTGAAGTTCATGCCCAGATTTGTGGTCTTAAAAACAGTAAAGCCATCAAGAGTATTTGCAACTCCAGGTAAAAGGGTGCCTGAAATAGAAATAGTTCCAGCGTCGACAATCTTAGGTATAATAAAAGAACCACCCCCATTTGAATCTGAAGAGGGAAGCAGAAAAGGCAGTCTAAACCCTGCACTGTTATCGTTACCATGCTCAAGAAGACTTGGCTTAAAGCCCAATACAGAGTCTAAAAGATGAGCCGAAATATTTGCCTGAGTGTCACAGGGAGCGCTTCCACCAAGAGCCACACCACCGCGTAGGTTGACAGATCCCAAGCTTGTATCAAACAAATTACTTGGATCAGCGCTATTGTCATCTGTGACAGTGAGTGGGGTGCTAGTTCCTATCTTGAGCAGACGAGTTAAAGCCGTTGTCGTTTTACAGATAGCTTTATTGGTAAGCGCAGCAGGTGCTCCAAAAAAACCATAAATCGAAACCGTTGGATCCTGTTGGCGTTGAGTGCTTGTTCCCGAATAATTTTCCACCTGGATGTGACTAGGTAGAGTGGCCCTCAGGACTTTATCTGATACAGGAAAAGAAGTTTCTGACAAATCAACAGGTCCACCCCACAATAAGCTCCCATCTTGAAGTCGGTACCCAAATTGAGCTCCGATGAGCCCGAAAAATTGAAACCATCCGCTGAGAATCATCGAGCGATCAACAATCATTGGAGATTTTCCTCCGGGAGGAAAATAAACAATATCCACGCGTCCCGTAGGACCTTCTGTTGGACCTGTAAGGTAGCGACCTTGAACCCGACCGGAGATGATTGTCGAGGATTGTCCAACGGAGCTTATATTTATAGGAACCTCTTCTGTGGCAGCCACCATGGATTTAATTTGATCGCCGTAATAGAACTGCATGCTGCCATTATTAGTTGATGAATCGCTATAGACAGCAAGAATTTGAAATAGTCGATCAGGGCCTTTCGGTATGTCAAAAGAAAAGGATGTGGGAGCCGTAGTTGTAGCTGTCCCCGCAGGCCCATTATTTTCGCTGTCCCAGTTAAATACGATGGGTGATGAAAGTCCATTGCCAGAAATATTAATAGAGACATGGGAGAGGGTGCTCGAAGCCAGAGAGCCCACTTTTTGGGATTTCATGGTCTGAGGGATGGAAATGGAAATCTTAGTTTCGTTGTCCTTTCCTGTTCTTGTGCAAGAGACAAGGTAAAAAGAAAATAAGAAGCCAGTCAGGACCCAAATTTTAAGTTTTGCAGGGGCTGGGATTCTCATAAAACTCCTTTATTCATCTTTTATTCAACGGATACCTATCGGTTAATCCAGTTGAAACTTAAGAAAGTTAAAGAAATTTGCTAATCCCTCATTAGTTGATTCCCATCTCAGAATCAAAATGAGACAATGTCAAAAAAATCACAGTCGCAAAAAATAAGTAATTACTTTTAACTGGGCCTTTAGTTTTTTGATTCTATTTTGACTTCATTGGGAACAGGAAAACCACGGGCTCTTAAAAGGGAATCAACCTTGGGTTCTCTGCCTCGAAACAAACGATAGCCTTTGGCTGGATCGATGGTGTTGCCGACAGAAAACACATAATCCACTAATTTTTTAGCCGTTGGTTTATCGAAGGGATTACCAGCTTCGACAAAAGCTTCGTAGGCATCGTGATCTAAAACCTGGGACCAAAGGTAGCTGTAGTATCCAGCAGCATATTCATCACTTGAAAATAAATGGCCAAAAGCTGGCAGACGATGGCGCATCACGATTTCACTAGGCATTCCCAATTCCTGCAGGGTTGATTTTTCAAATTGAGCCGGTTGAATGTCTGCGTCTGTCGAAAGATGAATCTTCATATCTACGATGGCCGAGGCTAAAAATTCAACTGTTGTAAATCCACTGTTAAAAGTTTTTGATTTTTCAATTTTAGCAATGAGTTCCTTTGGCAGCGTTTCCCCTTTGGCATTGGTAAGCAATTGCAAAACTTCTGGAGTTTTTAAATAATTTTCTAAAAGTTGTGAGGGAAATTCCACATGGTCTGTCGGTGTATTGCTTCCAGATAAGGTTGGATAAGTCACGTGGCTGTTTAAGCCATGGAGGGCATGACCAAACTCATGAAACATAGTGATACCATCGTCCCAAGATAAGAGAACGGGCTCGCCAGGTTTTCCTTTAATAAAGTTCGAGTTATTTGAAACAATCGTGGTTAATGGTGTTTTGTCAATTTGGCTTTGTTCACGGTAAGCGCTCATCCAAGCCCCTGAATTTTTTCCAGCACGCGCAAAGGGATCAAAATACCAAAGACCCACTTGTTTTCCCTTCTTGGTCACTCGGTAAACCGTGACATCTTCGTGGAATACGGGAACGCCCTTTAGCTGTTCAAATTTTAAATTAAATAGTTTTTCAGCGGTAAGAAACAAGCCTTTTTGAATCTGAGATAATTGTAAATACGGCTTTACCGTGCTGATGTCTAAATCGTATCTGGCCTTGCGTACCTTCTCAGCATAAAACCGATAATCCCAAGGTTGGATTTTGAAATTACCTTTTTCTTGGTCGACAATAGCCTGCATCGCTTTGACTTCCTCTTTAACTGCTGCCACGGCGGGTGTCCAGACCTGCATCATTAAAGTCATTGCTACGGCGGGATCTTTTGCCATTTTGTCTGTTAGATTCCAATGAGCGTAAGTTGGGTAACCGAGGATGCGGGATCGTTCGGCTCGCAGCTTTAAAACCTCGGGAATGACTTTATTATTGTTATGATCATTGTCATTATCGCCACGGGACGTCCACATTTTGAAAGCTTTTTCACGAAGGTCTCGATTTGTGGAATAGGTTAAAAAAGGTTCAATACTGGAACGAGTATTCGTTAATATCCACTTGCCTGGTTTTTTCTGAGCTTGAGCTTCCTCAGCTGCGGCATCGATAACTGCTTGTGGGAGTCCAGCCAAGTCTGCTGTTTTTTCAAGAACCATTTTGATGTTAGCCTCGTCCGCTAATTGGTTTTGACTGAATTGTGTCTCCAGAGCGGCTAGACGTTGATTGATCTCCCCAACGCGAGCTTTTTGTTTTTCATCTAATTTGGCGCCTTTTAGAATAAATTTGTTATATTGAAACCATACCAAGCGTTGCTGTTCGGGATTCAATTTGGATTTTTCAGGAGAACTGTAAACGGCCTCAATCCGTTTGAAGAGTTTTGAATTCTGAATCACTTCGTCTTCAAAAGCAGCCAATTTCGGCGACATGATTTTTTCGACTTCTTGAAACTCTGGCGTGTTGAGTCCACTTTTCCACACACTGTACATGGTGATGACGCGTTCTAAGGTGCGTGATGATTTTTCCATTTCGACGAGGGTGTTTTTAAAGGTCGCTTTCTTTGGATTGCTTACAATGACTTCAATAGCTTTGCGTGCCTCTGCCATTCCTTCTTCTAGGGCCGGCTGAAAATCTTTGATTTTGACTTTGTCAAAGGGAGGCACCCCTCCGTAAGGTCCCTTCCACCAGTTAGTTAATAAGGGATTTGATGGATTGTAAGCAGTTTTTAAAGATTTAGCAGCATTTCCCGAATGTTCCACAATTGAAAATACTATCAGTAAACAGAGGATAAGTTGAAGATTTATTTTTCGCATTTTTTACTCTACTTGGTTAAGTTTGTTTTGGAGGTTTATAATTTTCAAACTGTATAACAAACCTATGCCTTGGGTGACAACACAAAAAATCATTCATCCATTGACTTACGTAGTATAAATAACCTGGGTAGGAGAGATGTCTCATAATGGTAAAAATGGTAAATAAGACATTCATTTAGATATCCATAGACGTCTCATTTTCAAACTTAATTTTTTGATTTGCTGATTTATTTCTTAATTTATCGTTCAATTTATGACTCAATTAATTTCCAATAATACCGAAGAGGCAGTGAGGAGATTTATTGAGAAAAAAGTTAAAAATCTTATTTTTCTTTAGTTTGATGTGGGCCTTAGGTTGTTCGCGAAAACCTGATGCGGGGGTGGCTACGGTGAGTATCATGGCGCCGGCAGCTCTGGCTCCTACTCCAGCCGTTCTGAACCAAAAAGATAAGCTTAGGAAAACAAATCAAAATCAGAAGCAAAATCAGCTGACCTCTTTGGCAGCACTGCCAACCGATCGCAAACTTTGTTACGGAGTGAGTATCTCAGGACCTGGCATTGACAAAACAGCGGCTAGTCAATGTTCTCCAGAGCTTTCAGCAACGGCTGGTTTTGTGGAGGCAGGTGGATTGATGGAGGTAGTCATTCCTAAGGGAGAAGGGCGCCGGATCGAGCTCTATTTGTTTGCACAAAAGGCCGGTGAAAATAATCCCTGTCCACAGATGGGCTCAGTTCTGCCGCTGACCCGGTTAAAGCAAGTTTATTTGCTTGGAAAAGTAGAAGGTCTGAGCTTACTTAAAGACGTAGAGGAAGTCGAGATTCCGATTACTTTTTCTGGGATCGAACAAAATATCACTCAAACCTTGGCTTTGCCATCAAGTTGTCTTGGAAATCAAGATCCCGATGGAAATGAAATTCATAAACGATTTGGAATTTACACGAGTTCCCAAAAATCTTTAGGTGCTGGCTATAAGCTCTATGGAGTTGTTGGAAAACCAACCGATTCAAAGGTGCTCAGTGGCGGAGGGTTCAAGCTTGTCGTCAAATAGCATGACGAAAAAGTTTGAAGTCATTTGGGAAAATTCAGTTATTTGGGAAAATCAATAGTGAAGTGTGACTTTAGTTAAGGAGAAAAGGCATGAACAAAATTATGTTGATACTAGGTTTGATGATCTGGAAGCCATTTCAAGTCAAAGCCATCGAACTGACGAAAGATTTTAATTTTCAAGGAAATTTGCTTAGCGACAGCACCGGGTCTCCCATAACAACAGCCACCGCCTTAGTGTTTGAAGTTTTAGATCCATCGGGAACATGCCTTTTGTATCAAGAAGCTCAGTCTGTAACTCCGGATAGCGAGGGCTTTTTTTCGGTGAAAGTAGGTAGCGGAACCAGAGCTGCAGCGGCTGTGGATGGTGGGGCCCTTTGGAAAGATATTTTCCAGAATAACACGACGGTTTCAGCTCGTACCAATTGTTCGGGCTACACACCCGCAGCCTATGATGGAAGAAAGCTCAGAGTGACTGTAAACGGAGTGGTTTTGAGCCCTGATTTTTCAATGTCTTCAGTTCCCATGGCGACGGTGGCAGAAAGCCTTCAAGGAAAACAACCTCAAGATTTTGTCCCAAGTTCTGGAAATGGGATGGTGAACGGGTCATTAAAATTGTTGAATCAAAGTCCTCTTAAATTTCAGGATTTCGCAGGCACGAACTCTGTGAATTTTCAAGCGCCGTCAAGTTTGTCGTCCACGATTTTATTTACTTGGCCCAACAGTGTTGGAACCCCTGCTCAGGTTCTAGTGACCGACGGGAGTGGGAATTTAAGCTGGGTCACACCCGTCAGCAATGGAACCTTCTCGGCACAGCCTCAGTGGAGTGGGGTTCCCTCTGGAACCAATGATCTGACCAACAAAGCCTATGTAGATGCTCTAGTGGTTGCCGGATTGCCTAATGTGGGAACTCCAGGAACGTATAGCAAAGTGACTACAGATACAAAGGGTCGAGTGACAGCAGGAACCTCTTTGGTGGAGGCCGATATTCCCAATTTGGTTTCTGCAGGAAAAGTGAATGGAGCGGCAATAAATGTGGGAACTCTTGGAGGAAGTGCGGCCATAAACACGACGGGAAATTTAGTGACCACAGGCACAGTAAGTGGTCAAACTTTATCGGCAACTAACATGCGATTTTACAATTCGTCCAATTATTTGGAATTCACTGCGCCGACCCTTTCTGGAAACACAAGTTTTATTCTTCCCTCAGGAGACTCTACAGGGACGCAATACTTGCGCTCTGACGGTTCAGGGAATTTGTCTTGGGGAACACCAGGTGGCGCGGGAACGGTCAATACAGGTGCAGTTGATCAGCTGGCATTTTATGCAGCAGCAGGAAATACTGTTAGTGGTTTGTCCACTAGTCCTAACGGCGTTTTGGTCACCAATGGAAGTAGCACACCGTCGATATCTTCCACTCTGCCAAGCGTGGTTCAGAATAATATTTCGAGTGTTGGGAACATCACGTCGGGAACTTGGAACGGCGGTTTGATCTCAGCTCATTATGGTGGTACGGGAATCAATAGCGGTGCGGCGGCCAATGGGACCTTGCTGATTGGTAATGGTGCGGGATTTAATTTAACAAATCTCAATCAGGCGGGTAATCAGGGTGTCACGATCGCCAACGGATCTGGATCTATTTCCTTAGGCACCGTTCAAGATATTCGTACGACAGCGGCACCCAGTTTTTCAGGAGTGGTTTTAAATAATGCGGGAACTAATTTGTCGCAATCTGTTTCTGTGGGTACTTCTTATGGGATAACTTGGCCAGGTACGGTAGCTTCAACCGCTGGTTCGGTGCTGACTTCGACTTCGGGAGGATTGCTCAGCTGGACACCTTCTATCCCCGCAGTGAATGGAGGAACAGGACAGACCTTCTACGCAACGGGCGATTTGCTCTATGCCTCTTCACCTTCAACTCTTGCGAAGTTATCATCAGGAACCAATGGGTTTGTTTTAACAAGCAATGGAGCAGGAACGGCGCCATCGTGGCAAGGTCTTCCAGCGGAATCTCTTTCAAGTTTAACACCGGCAGTGAGTTCTAATGTAATAGATAACTTAAATTTTGCACAAAACTGGAATTGGTCCACAGCTAATACTCAAACGCCACTGAGTCTAACGGCGAACTCACTGACTACAGGTACGGCCCTTAATATTTCCACTTCAAGCAACACACTGAATTCCTCTAATGGTTTGTTGAGCGTGGTGAATTCAGGAACATCAACGGCAGGTGTTTTTGCAAAGTTACAAGCTAATTCCGCTGGAGGCTCTGGAATGACCTTGCTCACAAATGGATATGTAGGGATGGGAACAAGTACACCTATCGCCCTTTTTCATGCTAGTTCAAACTCGATGACAAATGCCATAGTGACTGGGGGTGCTGGTTCAAAAGCAGAACTTTTGTTAACTGGACCCTCCGGTTCCAATTTCCCTGGAGTCAATTTAAGTTATATGGATTCATCTGGAAATTTTCAGTTGGGAAAGGTAACGAATGGTTCTTCAAACACCACCTATCCATGGCTTGAAATTAATGGAGCTTCTGGTTTTTTTAAGATGGCATCAAATAGCGCCAGCGTGGGTGCCAAGTTATCCTTAATCCGGGTTAATAATGTTTCAACAAATTTAAATGGAAACGTACTAGGTAATCTTAATTTTGAGGGCTACAATGGATCAGGAAATTCGAATGCTGGAGCGGGTTTGTCGGCCATCACAACGGAAAACTGGGCACTTGCATCTAATGGCACCGCGCTTATTTTTAAATCCACATCGAATGGTTCGTCAACTTCGACAGAGAGAATGCGAGTAGATCAAAATGGGAACATTGGTATTGGAACAACAACACCTCAAACATCTTTGGACGTTGCAGGTGTTATTAAAGTAGCAAAGTATGCCTCTCAGCCATTTGCTTGTGATGCGGCCCACGACAGTTCGCTTGCTATCACCTCGGGTTATCGCCAATGTGTATGCAAAGGTGGAGCAACTACTTGGGTTTTTACCAGTGATGGCACCACCCCATGTACTTGGTAAATTTTTGACTTCTGAGTGCTTACCAGCGAATTAAATTCAAAATTTAAATTGAATTCAGTGAAAAAAAAAATTAGGGTAGTTCTTCACGAAAATTTCTTTTTTGTTTTATTTAAATGAGGATGTAGAAAAAAAATGAAGGTGATAGATCATATTCATAAAACGCTAGCCAAAAACTCGGGACCTGAATTTAGCTATGAAATAGTTCCTCCTCCGCGGGGAAGATCGGTTAAAGACATTATCGATATCGTCGAAGGACTTTCAGATGTGGAGCCTCAGTGGATAGATGTCACTAGTCATGCTTCCAGTGCCTATTATCTTGAAAATAATGATGGAAGTATCCAAAAAAAAACCTATCGTAAAAGACCAGGGACTTTAGGTATCTGTGGGATCATTCAAAATCGTTTTCGTATTGATACGGTGGCTCACATTTTGTGTCAGGGCTTTACGAAGGAAGAGACTGAAGATGCCTTGATTGAGCTGAATTTTTTAGGCATCCATAACGTTTTGGCTTTAAGGGGAGATTCTTTGAATTATAGCAAAGAAATTTCTAAAAACCGATCAGTTAATCAGTATGCTGCAGATTTGGTGGAACAAATAAATGGCTTAAAACAGGGCAAATTTATAGAAGATATTTCCAATAGCACCCCTTTGGACTACTGTATTGGCGTGGCTGGTTATCCTGAAAAACATTTTGAGGCAGCCAATTTTAAGACGGATATCTTAAATCTAAAAAAGAAAGTGGATGCCGGTGCTGACTACTTGGTAACCCAGATGTTTTTTGATAATAAAAGTTTCTATTCATTTAAAGCCGCTTGTCTCGAAGCTGGCATCCATGTTCCCATTATCCCAGGATTGAAAATCATTCGGAGTGCTGTTCAGTTAAAAACAATTCCCAAGACATTTAATGTTGATTTGCCAGAAGTTCTTGTCGATGAAATTTTAGAAACCCCAGGGTCGGCAGAAGAAATTGGCTTGTCTTGGGCCCAAAAACAAGTTGAGGATTTAGTCAATAAAGGTGAAAAAAATATTCATTTTTATATTATGAATGATACCAACTTGGTTCTCGATTTGGTTCATAAAATTAAATAATCAATTCAATTATTAAATTCAAGGAAGTGAAATGTTAGCTCGTCTTAAGAAAAGTTCTGTTCTCTTAGAACTCGAAGAGAAATTAAATAATGAAATTTTGATACTCGACGGTGCCATGGGCACTATGATTCAACAATACCGTTTGGAAGAAAAAGATTTTAGAAAAGGCTATTTTGAAAAACATGGAAAAGATTTAAAGGGAAATAATGATTTATTGTGCCTGACTCGACCAGAGATCATTCGACAAATTCACTTAGAATATTTGCAATCGGGAGCCGACATTATTGAGACGAATACCTTTAATGCCAACAGCTTATCCCAAGCTGATTATGGACTTGAGCGGGAGGTGCGACAACTCAATTTGGCGGCAGTGAAAGTGGCCAAAGAAGCCCAAGAAATCTTTTTTAAACAAACGGGAAAAAAGACCTATCTTGCTGGCGCCATTGGTCCTACCAGCAAAACGGCCTCACTTTCTCCTGATGTTCAACGACCTGAATACAGGGCTGTCAGTTTTGATGATTTAGTCAAATGTTATCAAGAACAAGTTGAGTGTTTGCTTGAAGCCGGAGTGGATATTTTATTGCCAGAAACCACCTTTGATACATTAAATTTAAAAGCGTGTTTATTCGCCATTGAAAAAGTTCAACAAAAATTTAAAGTTAAATTTCCGTTGATGATTTCAGTCACCATCACGGATCTTTCAGGAAGAACTCTTTCTGGCCAAACAATCAAAGCCTTTTGGTATAGCATCATGCATGCTGATCCTTTAAGTGTTGGAATCAATTGTGCCTTGGGCGCCAAAGAAATGAAGCCTTACATTCAAGAGCTCAGCCAATTAGCCGATTGCTATATCAGCTGCTATCCCAATGCGGGCCTGCCCAATCCCTTATCTCCAACAGGTTATGATGAAACTCCTGAATCGATTGCCTTCGAACTCGGTCAGATGAGCGCTGCTGGATTCGTAAATATCGTTGGTGGCTGCTGTGGAACCACACCCTTACATATCAAGGCTATTGCGGAAAGAATTAAAAAAGATTCACCTCGCACACGGCAACCTCGAACTTTATCTTTAAAACTTTCGGGGTTAGAGCCACTGGAGTCCCCGACTTCGGGAGAGCGTTCTTTTCTGATGGTAGGAGAGCGAACCAATGTGACAGGGTCCCCTAAATTTTCTAAATTGATCAAAGAAAATAAAATGAACGAGGCATTGGTTGTTGCCAGACAACAGGTGGAAAGTGGTGCGAACATCTTAGATGTTAACTTTGATGAAGGAATGATGGACTCTCAACAGTTGATGACTCGTTTTTTAAATTTAATCATGTCTGAGCCCGAAATCTCTAAAATCCCCATTATGATTGATTCTTCAAAGTGGGAGGTTCTTGAGGCTGGTCTCAAATGCCTGCAGGGGAAAAGTGTGGTCAACTCCATTTCCTTGAAAGAAGGCGAAGAAAAATTTTTAGAACAAGCAAGTCTGATTAAACAATATGGTGCTAGCCTTGTGGTGATGGCTTTTGATGAAAAGGGCCAGGCGGTGACGGTTGAAGAGAAATTAAGTATCTGTCGACGAGCCTTTGAATTACTCACTGAAAAACTGCAGTTTAGACCCGAGGATATTATTTTTGATCCGAATGTCTTAACCATTGCCACAGGGATGGAAGAACACAATGCCTATGCCCTTCATTTTATCGAAGCGGTGAGGCAAATTAAGTTAGCCTGTCCTGGCTGTTTAGTGTCGGGTGGCATTTCAAATCTATCCTTTTCATTCCGTGGAAATAACCATATTCGTGAGGCTCTCCATAGCGTCTTTTTATACCATGCCATCAAAGCGGGACTCGATATGGGTATCGTCAATGCAGGGATGTTGGAAATATATGAAAATATAAAACCTGAATTAAAAAATTTGTGTGAAGAGGTGATTTTAAATACCTCAAAGGATGGATCTGAAAAACTCATTCATTATGCAGAACCCTTCATTAAATCAACTGATTCGGGTGAAAAAGCCAAAAAAACAGAAGATTGGCGATCTTTGCCCTTGGAGGAACGGATCTCCCACGCAATGGTCAAGGGTATTGACTCCTATATTGAAATCGATACGGAAGCCGCACGATTGCAGCTAGCCATTCCTTTGAAAGTGATCGAAGGCCCTTTAATGAAAGGCATGAAAATCGTTGGCGAGCTTTTTGGTCAGGGGAAAATGTTTTTACCCCAAGTGGTAAAAAGCGCCCGGGTGATGAAAAAAGCGGTTGCTTATTTGGAGCCATTTATCGAAAAAGAAAAAGACCCTTCGGCGGTTCAGTCAGAGGCCCCTGTTTTTGTTATCGCCACAGTTAAAGGAGATGTCCATGATATCGGAAAAAATATTGTGGGAGTTGTTCTTTCTTGTAATGGATTTAAAGTTATTGATTTGGGAGTGATGGTTTCCATTCAAAAAATTATAGAAGAATCTAAAAAGCATAAAGCAGATCTTATAGGTTTATCAGGATTGATAACACCTTCTTTGGAAGAAATGATTTTTAATGCCGACCAATTAAGGGATCATGCTTTTAAAATTCCCTTATTGATCGGTGGGGCTACCACTTCTAAAGTTCATACGGCTGTCAAGATTGACCCTCATTATCCTGGTCCTGTGGTTCATGTCAGCGATGCCTCTCTGGTGATGGAAGCTTGTTCCTTGTTGCTGGGTTCTAAAAAAGAAGAACACCGCTTGAAAATTAAAGAAGAGTATAAGGTCATCCGCGAGAGTTACCTTCAAAATCAAAAAGATAAAAAAAGCGATATTCTTTCTTTGTCAGAAGCTAGAAAAAACAAGTTTGTTTGGGTTTCTGAAAAAGCGCAAATCGAAAAACCAGAAAGACTGGGGATTTTTGAATGGAATCCAGGTATCGAAGAGATCCTATCTTATGTGGATTGGTCTCCATTTTTTTGGGCCTGGGAATTAAAGGGCTTATATCCTCAAATTTTCCAAAATCCAAAAACAGGAGAGGAAGCGCAAAAACTTTTTGCTTCAGCTCAAGAGATGTTAGAAGTTTGGCGGTCAAAGAAAAATCTAAATCTCAAGGTGCTCATAGGTGTTTTCCCAGCGCAAAGTGAAAATGAAACGGTTATTCTTGAAGGCCCCGAGGGGCAAACCACGGAATTTCATTTTTTGCGCCAGCAAAGAAAAAATGAAGTCAATCAAGGGATTCATTATTGCTTGAGTGATTTTATTAGTCCTGGCTCTGAAAAATCTGAAAAAGATTATTTAGGTTGTTTTGTCGTAAGCGCTGGACCTCAAATTGAAATCATGGCTTCTGAATTTGAAAAAAATCATGATGACTTTAACTCTATTCTGGTAAAAGCCCTAGGTGATCGCCTAGCAGAGGCCTTAGCGGAATGGGCTCATCAAAAAGTCAGAAGCTTTTTCAACTTTGGAAAAAATGAAAATCTAAGTCCACAGGATTTGGTGAATGAAAAATACCGCGGAATCAGGCCGGCACCAGGGTACCCAGCCTGTCCAGATCACTTGGCCAAATTTGATATTTGGAAACTACTCAATGTAGAGCAGCGAATCGGAGTCAAACTCACAGAATCAGCAGCCATGTGGCCAGCCAGCTCGGTGAGTGGTTTTTACTTCTTCCATCCCGAAGCTAAGTATTTCCATGTCGGCAAAATCGGCGATGATCAACTTCAGGACCAGATTCAACGACGAAAGCTAGCACCCGAATTACTAAAGAAGTGGTTATCACCAGTGTTGTAGCTAGCTTATGATTTCTTTTTTCTCGTGCGGAGCGCAGGCACAAAAACATTTTTAAAGAGTGGAAAAATCAGTAATCTTCTGATATGGGTAACACCTGGGCACGGCCCAGGACCTTTGAGGATGTTCATATGAATGTGTTAGTTACTGGTGGAGCTGGTTATATTGGTTCATTTGTCAGTCATCGATTGATTGAGCAGGGTCATTTTGTTGTTGTTTATGACAATTTTTCTACGGGTTTTAAAGAATCTTTGCATCCTAAATGTAAATTTGTATTAGGGGATGTGAGGGATCGGGAACTGCCAGCACGAGTGATGAAGGATAATAAAATCGATGTGCTAATGCATTTTGCGGCGAAACTAAATGCCCCTGAATCGGTAGACAATCCGTTAGATTATTTTGACAATAATTTTCTGGGAACATTGAACCTATTGCAGTGTTGTGAAAGAGCTGGTGTTTCCAAATTTATTTTCTCATCCACGGCGGCGGTCTATGGGGACACCCGGAAGTCATTAGTTGTTGAGACTGACAATTGTTTGCCAATAAATCCCTATGGAGAATCCAAATACTTTTCAGAGAAGCTTCTACTTGACCAAGGAAAGGCAAGGTCTTTGAGCTTTGTTTCCTTAAGATATTTTAATGTGGCAGGAGCCAGTAGCGATTTAAAATTAGGGCAACGAACAAAAAATTCCTTTAATTTAATTAAAAATGTTTGTGAAGTGGCTTTGGGAAAAGGATCGGTCCTTGAAGTTTTTGGAAATGATTATCCAACCCCTGATGGGTCGGGGGTAAGGGATTATATTCATGTCGAGGACTTGGCTCAGGCCCACATTTTAGCTGCAGAGAAAATCGTTCAAGCGATGGGGGAACCTATTCAAGAAGTTTATAATTGTGGTTATGGAAAAGGATATTCTGTTTTGGAAATCATTAAGACTATAGAATCCATCGCCATGAAGAATATTCCCTACGAGATAAAAAAACGAAGATCTGGTGACCCAGCCTCGGTAGTTGCTGACGTTTCTAAGATTTCAAAAGAGTTGGGATGGAGACCTCAACATCAAGATATTGAGGAAATATGTGGGTCCACTTTTAAATGGTTTCAACAACTTTCTTTTAAACTGTAATGCCTCATTGCAAAAATAACAAAAAGTCATAAATTAAGTTGTCTTTTTAAATTCTTATTAATAGTCTCCCGTTCAAGAACAACCGGTATATGCCAATAATAGATGAAGTTTAATAAGTTTAACTTTTCCTTCATCAAGGTTTGGCGTTTCTATAAAGCACCTTCAATGCTTAACTACGGGAGTAAAAATGCGTGTGAGAAGATCTAGATCTGCTTTGATCCTAAGTCCAATGCTTTTAACCGTTTTTCTAATTGTGACCTTCGCAATTTCCCTTAAATCCTTGGCCCTTCAGCCGCGAAATCCTTTTCGAAATCCCTCGAGTCAATATTTGCCTTACTATTCTCAAAATTTTTATTCTGCTCTGCAAATAAGTTCTAAAGATGAAAACTTAAAATATGTTTTAAAAAGTATCCTTAGAAATTATCATATTTTTAATCCTGGGCAGTTGGATACCCTAACTGAGCGTTGTCCGGCAGATAGAAGAAATTGTTATCAACAGATCTCGTTGGGGTATGAGAGGGCCAGAATCTACTTGATGGGATATCTTTATTTGGTGAAACAACAAAATAATTATTTAATCAAAGAAGCCTATTGCAATAAGTATTATGGACCAAATGAATTTAGAGGAGGACGAGGGCCAGCCCCCCAAACAGTTCCGGATTATAAAGTGATAAATGTGGAGCATACTTGGCCACAAAGTCGATTTAATGGAAGATATGATAAGGAATTTCAAAAAGCAGACTTGCATCATCTTTTTCCAACAGATTCTCAATTGAATGAGATTCGAAGTAACAACAAGTTTGGCGAAGTGATAAGTGATTTCAAAGCATTGAAGTGTGGGCAATCACGTTATGGAGTAAGTAAAGCCTCTCATCGAGAGGTTTTTGAACCACCAAATCCACATAAGGGTCGAGTGGCAAGGGCCTTGTTTTATTTTTCAATTAGGTACGACCTACCTATTGATACAGAGGAAGAAGCCTTTCTCAAGAAATGGAACGCAGAATACCCGGTCGACCAAGAGGAAATCACTCGCAACGAGGAAATTTATAAAACTCAAGGGAATCGAAATCCTTTTATCGATTATCCCGAATTAGCTACGATGATTTCTGATTTTTAATTGCACTGACTTTCTTTTCAAGTCTATTATGGGTATATTATGGTCTTTTTTAATCACGTGAGTGTGACTGATGAAATTATAGAGTTTGGTCAACCAATTAAAAATAAAAACAAATTAAAAGTTTTGGTTTGGAATATCTATAAAGGAAATCGAAAAGAGTTTAAATCGGAATTTTTGCGTCACTTTTCTGATTGTGATTTATTCCTTCTTCAAGAAATAGTTACCTCTGATAGAGTTCTCGAGGTTCTTAAATTTGACCCCAATATATCATGGGTTCTTGGAAGCAGTTTTGAATATAAACATAATCTGATTAAAACCGGTGTGGCCATTGGAAGTCGAATTCCAATAGAAAACCCGAGGTTGGTTCGAAGCGCTGAACAAGAATTATTTTTTTGGACTCCGAAAGTCAGCCTATTTGTAGAAAATAAAGAATTAGATCTTTTGATTGTCTCTACCCATTTTGTTAATTTTACGACGACGGTGAGATTTAAATATTTTTTGGAAGAGCTCCTTGAAAAAATGGCTCTTCATCAGGGGAAAATCATTCTTGCAGGTGATTTTAATACTTGGAATTTCAAAAGATGGCACCAGCTTCTTAGCGGATTGGAAAAAATCGGATTAAGGCACTGTCAATTTTCTGAAGATCATCGGCTTTTAAAACTGGATCATTTGTTTTTTAAAGGTGTTCACATTAACTCAGCTCAAATTTTAAACAGCTGCACAGGGTCTGATCATTACCCTCTGATTTTTGAAATCGAAATCTAATTTAATATAAGGTTGACAAATTTTAATTCTTAAGGCTTTTTAGGATTTCAATTAATTATAAAAATAAAGTCTATAAGGTGGATATAAAATGATGGGTTTGGTTGGATTGGTGAGTTTGACAGATTCTTCTTTGTTACAGCTTCCTGCAATTGCAGGTGCCGTTGGTTTAGTGGTTGCCATTTTTCTTTACTTTAAAATGAAAGCGAATCCTACGGGCAATGAAACAATGAACCGTATTTCCACTTATATCAGGGAAGGCTCTATGGCTTTTCTAGTGAGGGAATACAAAGTTCTGGCTATTTACTCTCTTGTTGTGGGAGCGGCCTTGTATTTCAGCCTTGGTTTTGAAGCCGCTGTTTTTTTCTTACTGGGTGCTTTTTTAAGTTTACTTGCAGGATTTTTCGGGATGAAGGCAGCCACCTATGCTAATGTCAGAACCACTCAGGCGGCGACAACGGGCTCCAAATCTGCGGCCTTATTGATTGCTCTCGACGGTGGGGCGGTGATGGGTTTGTCTGTCGCCGGTCTTGGACTTATTGGATTGGGAGTTCTGTATTTTATTTACAAGGATCAAAAAATAGTAGCCACAGTGTTGCATGCGTTTGCCGTGGGAGCTTCATCCATCGCTTTATTTGCCAGAATTGGTGGGGGGATTTACACGAAAGCGGCGGATGTGGGTGCTGACATTGCAGGGAAAGTCATCCAAGGGATTCCTGAAGATGATCCCAGAAACCCAGGAGTTATTGCGGACAACGTAGGTGATAATGTTGGTGATGTGGCAGGGATGGGTGCCGATATTTATGAATCTATGGTGGCGGCTATCGTTTCTGCTATGGCCATTGCTTTTACCATTCCCTCAACCTCCATAGCCCAGTTAATAGAAGGTGGAACTGAAGCCACACTCAGGAATGCCGCAATTGTGCTTCCATTAGTTTTGTCTGCCATCGGTTTGATTATTTCTATTTTTGTTATTTTTATCACTCGTGCTTGTCGTTCACTTTTTGCTCCGGCGGCGATTCTCAGATTTGCGCTGATCATGCCTCCCGTTTTGCTTACTCTTGCAAGTTGGGTATTGATGCCTGTGTGGGGTGTTTCGCAGAATGTAACTATCGCTCTCGCTGCAGGTTCCATAGGTGGCGCCCTCATTGGCCTCGTCACTGATTATTACACCTCTATGGGGCCAATTAAGAAAATTTGCCAAGCCTCTTTGACTGGCCCAGCAACAAATGTCATCCGTGGTTTGGCTGTGGGAATGGAATCAGTCGCGCTGCCAACATTGATTGTTGTTGTTGCAGCTGGAGTCGCAGACAGGTTTTTAGGACTCTACGGAATTGCTTTGTCTGCCGTAGGGATGTTAGCTGGAACAGCTGTCGTGATGACGGTGGATGCCTACGGACCCATTGCAGATAATGCGGGTGGTATTTCTGAAATGAGCGGTTTAGGTAAAGAAGTGCGAGCTATCACTGATGAATTAGATTCTGTAGGAAACACCACTGCCGCCATTGGAAAAGGCTTTGCTATTGGCTCAGCCATTCTAACCGTGGTTGCCTTGTTTAGTGCCTTTAACATGGAAGTAAATCATTTCCGAATTGAAGCTGGTTTAGCAAAAATTTCTATGGATTTGACTTCCTCTGGAGTCCTCATCGGAATTCTTATTGGTGCCATTTTACCTTTTCTTGTAGGAGCTTCCACGATGACGGCTGTGGGTAAGGCGGCTGGAGATATCGTTGAAGAAATCAGAAGGCAATTTAAAGAAATTCCGGGTTTGTTAGAGGGAAAAGCCGAACCACAACCAGCCAAAATCGTAGATATTGCAACCCTTGCAGCCTTAAAACAAATGGTTTTCCCTGGAATGGTCGCGGTTCTCGCCCCCGTTCTTATTGGATTTATTTTAGGACCTCAAGTTTTAGCTGGAGCCCTAGCTGGAGCCTTAGCTGTAGGTGCTACCATGGCCCTTTATATGGCCAATGCTGGTGGAGCTTGGGATAATGCCAAAAAATATATCGAAAAGGGTGGGATGCCAGGACATCCAAAGGGCTCTGACTGCCACAAAGCTGCAGTTGTCGGAGATACTGTTGGCGATCCCTTCAAAGATACCTCAGGCCCTGGCGTAGCGATTTTAATTAAGGTGATGAGCGTCGTGTCTTTGCTGATCGCTCAGCTCATTGCTACAATCGGGTAGGGTTTTTTCAAACAGCGCTTCTGTATAAGCGCGTTTCTGTAGAAACGCGCTTTCGTACAAACATGCTCTTAGTTTTTCTGTAATAGAATATAAATTCCTATGAGGATAAACAATCCTCCAGAAAGGTACTTTAAGTATTCAGGATGGATAAGGGTACCGAGATATTTACCAAAAAAAACTCCAAGGGTGCCAGCTAGACCTAAAGCCAGCACAACAGCAAGCCAGACACTTATTGTTGAATTGGTTTTAGATCCCGCAGCCAATGCGGCAAATTGGGTTTTGTCACCCATTTCAGCAAGAAAAATAGTTATAAAAGTACTGAAAAAAATGGTCCAATCCATATATCTCCTTTAAAAAAATACCGAGTAGTGATCAAATCATAAAACCAACAAGAAGCCTATTAAAATGAAACAAAAGAGTAATCAGAATATTGATAAATCCATTCGCCTCAGTTTGATTGATGCTTTATTGTATTCTTTGATGGTTGGAGCCGGTGAGTCCTATTTGCCCGCCTACGCTTTAAGTCTTGGATTGGGCGACGTGGCTGCGGGAATCTTAACTAGCTTGCCCCTTGTTTCGGGAGCCTTTATTCAATTGTTTACTCCTAAATGGATTCAAAAAATAGGTAATCCAAAGAGCTGGATCGTCGCAACAGTGATAGTTCAATCCTTGGCGTTTCTCCCTTTGGTGTATTTTTCATCAAGTTACAAACCCGATTTTTGGATTTTATTTTTAGTCTTCACTTTGTATTGGGCCAGTGGTTTTTCAATCAATCCTTTTTGGACCTACTGGATGAGCCACCTAATTCCAGAGCATGAAAAGAATAAGTATTTTTCATTAAGGTCAAAAGTATCCCAAGTAGGAATTCTCATTGGCCTTGTGGGTGGGGGATTGGCTTTAAATCATAAAGTGGATTTTATGCCCTTTTCCAGCGTCTTTGGAACTTTGTTTTTTTTGGCTTTTAGTTGTCGTTTGTTATCAGGAATTGTG
Organism: Deltaproteobacteria bacterium; assembly: GCA_017302835.1. Taxonomy (NCBI): domain Bacteria; kingdom Pseudomonadati; phylum Myxococcota; class Myxococcia; species Deltaproteobacteria bacterium. Next base: position 226,425 of record JAFLCC010000006.1, read on the forward strand.
CTCAGCCAAAAAGTGTACTTTCCCGAATGGAATAGGGTTTTAAAATCAGAAAAATTTTCTTTTTTAGATTCCATTAAATTTTTAGGTAAAAAATCTGAAACGCGAAGTTTATTACTACTCTTGTTTCCATTTTATGCTTCGGTCTTTATCTCAGCCCCCTTTGTAAATCCCTTTCTTTTGGCGCAATTAAAATTAGATTATTCTCACTATATGGGTTCTTTAGTCGCCTTGCTGGTTGGAAAGTTGATCTGTTCGTGGTTCTTAGAGAAATATAGTAAGCAAATCACTTCCTACGGTGTCTTTTTTTGGGGGGTTTTTTGCATTTCTCCTGGGCCCATGTTTTGGGGAGTTTCTAATGATTTCACCTTTATTTTATTTCTCCAGTTTTTCAGTGGAGTGGCCTGGGCTTGCTACGAAGTAGGGACGCAGCTGATTCTGTTCAAAGATATAAGTCTGAAAGAAAAAATTCCCTTTGTATCCTTGTATAATTTTTTTATGTCGACGGCTGCCATTTTTGGAACTTTTATTGGTGCGATGTTCTTAAAATCATTTTCCTCTACTTATTCGAATTATATAATTCTATTTTTATTGGGAGGCCTTGCCCGAGTGGTTCTCAGTGCCCCTTTATTAAGTAAAATTAAGTTTCTTGAAGAAAAAAAAAGTTTAGATCAACAAGAAAAACATCCTGAAACAGTATTTGAAAAGGTGTCATAGGTAGACGTCCTTCAATTCTTCGATTTAAAAATTTTCAAAAACGGTCTGATTAAACTCGATATGGATACTTTTATCTTTATAGATATCTTGGAAATCTTTGTGACCAAGAAGAAGCTCATTTTCCCTGTAACCAGAAAAGATAGATTGAATTGTAACCCTTTGAGAGCTTAAGTTGATTTGGAATTGAATTCGCCAGGTTCGATAACAAAGAACGCTTGATGCTTCGTTTCTGCTTAGATGATTTATTTTTAGGAGTCTTTTTTTGTCAGAATTTAAAGGATCGTATTCTAAAGATCTTTGAATAAAAGGAATTAAATTAAGTTGGTGTTGGGAGGTTAAGTACTCTAGCTGTTTTAATGCGAGATCAGAGTATTGTAGAGTGAATTTGGAATCTTCAATTTTTTCCAACCATCCAACACGAGAAGAGGGAAAGGAATCATGTTCGGGAATATAGGGTTTGATATCCAAGATAGGAGTTTCATCTAAAATATCTGAAGAAGTGACATAGAGTTTTAAGTTCTCTATTTTAATTAATTTAAGGCAGCTCAGTCCAATAGGGTTAGGACGGTAAGGAGATCTTGTTGAAAAAACACCAAGCTTTGTGTCGCTTCCTCGAGGGGGTAGAGTTTTTGGTAACCAAGTTTGATTTTTATGAAAATGAAAGAGAACCCATATTCTTGAAAATCCATGGAGATTTTCCAGAGCTTGTTCGAATTGATGATTTTTAATAAGTTCTATGAACGAAGTGGTCTTGTCGATTTCATTTGTCGCCTCCATTTCAACATTTTGATCTAGAGGCTGTCTGGGTAAATCATAATTATTTATTGAATTACTTTTAAAAAACCCGATGGGTTGAAACTCAAAAGACTTAGCCATTTGCCGACCATTGTTTATAAAATTCATAAATAAATATAGAGGCGCAATTGGCGATGTTTAAAGAATTTTTATAACCTCGAAGAGCGAGGACTCTTGTCTCGTTGCAGGCGGCAATGACCTCTGGATCTAACCCGAAGCGTTCGTTTCCAAAAACAAAGGCCACTTTTGTTTTTGGAAAGGGGATACCCAGAGGAACGGCATGGGAAGTCGTCTCCGCAGCGATTACATGATAGTTCTGGTTTTGTAGGGATTGAATCAGGGGAAGGGCTTTAGGCAATGTTTCCCACGGCAGATGCTCGTGAGCGCCAAGAGTCGTTTTATTTGTTTTTGCATTGGTTGGATCTGGGGTATAACCTACGAGGTAAATTTTTTCTAAATTGAAGGCCTCACTTGTTCGAAAAATAGAACCCACATTGAAGCTGCTGCGAACATGATCCAGGATAAGCGTTAAAGGGAGGGTTTTAGATTTATCTTTTCTATCAGGATGATCCTTATTAAAAATAAGAAAGTCTTCATCTTTTAAATCTTTTTTTAAATACCGTTCAACTGGAAGTAGCCAATGGGTTAATTCTTGTAAAGTCATCTGAGAGTGAAGGTGATAATAGAGAGAGTGAATTTTAAGAATTTCAACATCACTCTCACTTTGTAAAGAAAATAAAATTTCTTTGATTAGATGCAAATCTATTTCATTCAATAAATCATTCGAAGACAGTTTTTTTTCTAAACCCAGAAGTAATTCATATAATTTTTCGATTTTTCGGTTTCTAGGTTTTAACATTGGTTTTATCACAGATTATAGAAATTTAATCTTGAAGACATTGAGCAAGGACTTCGCGAAAATAAACTTGTTTTGCCTTAGCTTTATTTAACTGAGCTTCCAGATCTGTGAGATTTCCAGAGCCATTGATTCTAGCAAGTTTAAATTGTGAGGTTAAAGATTCGACTTGTTGATCAACTTGAGTCACAATCTCTTCAAAGAGTGAACAATCAGAAGCTTGTTCAAAGACTTCTTGAGATAAAACTAACTGGGATTGAAAAGCAAAGGCCAAAATAATGGGAAGTAAAATGTTTTTCATAAGTATCCTTTTTTAAGAAGGACACTATCACAAACTTTGAAAAGTTCAAATCGACTTCAAAAAGCCCCTATATTTTTTACCATTTAAAATGATTGGGGTTTAGTCACTTTTTACCCCACTCCACGGCTCCAGAGTCTAAATGATAAAGGGCTGTAGTGAGGCGCAGATGCCCAGATTTGACTGCTTCTCTGATAATGGTCGACTTTTCTAAAAGCGCTTTGGAGGCACCTTGGGTATTTTCCCAACTTTCAGTGAGGTAATTTTCAGAAGGTTTTGCATTGGACTTGTTGCTGAGGCGTGGTTGGATATCGGCAACTAGGGCGTTGAGATAGGGACTGCCAATATCGCCACCAGGTGCCGTTGAAACAGCTGCTTTCACAGCTCCACAAGAGGTGTGTCCCATGACAACAAGTAACTGACTATGAAGATGCTCAACAGCATATTCGATACTGGCAATGGAAGAATTGTCTAAAGACTGTCCTGCCGTTCGAACAACAAAAATTTCTCCAAGTTTTTGGTCAAAAACAACTTCGGGAGGAACTCTTGAATCGCTGCAAGAAAGAACAATCGAGTGGGGAGCTTGTTTGGCTGCTAGCTTATCGACATCCTTTTTACTTGCGCCATCATGCCTTAAATAGCCTTTGGTAAAACGGATATTTCCATTTTTTAACCAGTTCAATGCTTTTTCTGCAGAAACACCCGTGGTGGAGGGATGAAGGGTAACAACCTCGGCTTTTTTTAGGGTTTCTTTGAGTTCAGATAATTCTTTTGTAGAACTAGAGGCCGTGACAGGACCTGTTAGTTTTTGTATTTGCGGTGGTATTTCTTTGGAAGGACCTGGCAATGGAAGGGGGCTTGCAGGAGCTGGGTTAGCTGTTGGAGGGGCTGAACTGATTTCTACAGGAGTGTTTTGTATCGGTGCTGATGGTGGCTGGACATTTTCAGATTTTTTAGATTTAACAGAACAGCTTAATAGAGCAGTAGATATAAAAAATAAACTCAGTAGCAATTGTTTTTTCATAAGTCCCCTTTTTGAAATATTGTCATCATACCAAGTTAATTGGTCAATCAAGATTTCTAGATTGTCTGGGTCTATTTTTTTTTTTAGTATAACTCATATATATGACAAATAATGAATTACCCTCTTGGCCCCATCAGCAAAAATATTTTAGCTTTTATTCATCCTATTTTAATCAAATGACAACGGATCCTAAATGGATGTTAGTGCCTCTTGATGATCATGGATTTCATCGTGGTGACGGGGTTTTTGAAGCGATAAAATGGAAAAATAATAAGATTTGGCTGCTGGAAAAACATCTAGATAGACTTTTTCAAAGTGCTGAAAAAATTTTTTTAAGGATACCTCTGTTAAAACAAGATTTAGAAACAAAAATAAGAGAGCTGGTAAGTTTGGCAAATAAAAATACCGGGATGATCAGGGTTTATGTGACTCGAGGACCAGGAAACTTTGGAGTGAGCCCAAAAGAAACAATTGGATCTCAGGTTTATATTGTTACCACAGAGCTAAAAGAAGTAGCTCAGCAATTGATTGATTGTGGAGCTCGGGCTGGCTGGAGCTTGCTTCCACCCAAAGAAGGATTTTGGGCGCAGACGAAGAGCTTGAATTATCTTCCAAATGTCTTGATGAAAAAAGAGTGTGAAGATCAGGATTTTGATTTTATATTTGGGGTCACTGAAAATGAATTGATTTCTGAAAGTTATACCGAGAACATTCTTTGCTTAATGGGCGATGAGTTGTTTTATCCAAGTTTTGATTACACGTTAAAAGGAACAACTCTTTCCAGATTAGTAGAACTGTTAGAATGTAAAGAATTCAGTGCTCAACAGCTACCAATAAGACAGATATCCTCAAAAAGATTAACTAAAGATGAGTTATTTCAATCAGATGCCATTTTTGTCGTAGGAACCACATTGGATATTATCTGGATTAATAGCTTGCATAACAAGAACTTTTCTGTCCCTAACTGTTTTAAAGAGTTAAGGAAATTAATTCTCCAAGATCAAATGTAACGATTTCTTTTTTTCACTTAAAGTCACTTTTTTTCAAAATTCCTGTTAAGAGAATTTAACTCATTGGACTTTTTCAGCAATTTGGTCTATTGGATATCCACACAAGGAGAACAATTATGAATATTTTTTCACAAGGCAGCAAACTTGCCTTATCAGTTTTTTTAATGTTAGGTGTTTTTTCAACCTATAAAGCGGATGCCATATCGCTTAGATTTAAATCGAAAATATTTTCAAGCGGGCCAGATATTTACGCTTGTAATGCGGGCGTCGCTTCTGCATTTTTACAAAATAGTATCTGTTATTTTGGCGGGAAGAAAGAGAATGGATTTTGTACTCCTTCTTCTTGTTCCAATGCTAAAGAAAATTGCAATACCGACTGTGTGTGTATTGATAAGGGTGGTCAAGGGGAGACTTATATTAATAAAATTACCTTGAAAGCAAAACTATATGATACGGAAGCGACCCTTCCTCTAGAAAAGAAAAAGGCTTCTGGACCCGCGTTTCAAAGTGTTTACACTCCTGTAGATTCATGGAATCGAAAAATCTATGATCTGTCGACGCAGTTTATGACCGAAGCCTATACCGGATCTTATTTTGTAGATATTTGCTACCGTGGAACTGAAATTCCAGATGGAGAAGGTTATTTTGTCATTTCAACAGAAGCTGCGGCAATTCCCTTTTTAGTTACAGATTTAACGGGTTATAGTTCTTTAGATAACAACAGAACCGGTCTGGATTTTAATGAGGCGAACATGCTAGGTAAAATTTATACAGATAGAGCCGAGTTGTCTGTAGAAAGATTTGTTGTCTGTGGTGACACGCAAGCATCTTCTGACTTTGTTCTTAATGGAACAACGGGAGTGCCAACTGGAGGAACTGCTGGAAATAAATTTTTTAGTTCAGCTTCAGAAATGCAATTGAGATCATCAGCTTTGTCTAAAGCTCACGGATCTGTTATCGATCCTAAGTTTTGTAAATTTAGATATATTTTTAGGGAAACCAATTGGAAATCAGCAACTCCTTACCGTCGAAGCACTAAGGGTGAAGGCGCTGAGGTTTGTACCTACACTAAAATAAGTGATCCAACAGAATAATTTAATAAAAAACTAAGGGCGAAGGCCCTAAAGAGTTAAGACTTTTGAAACAAACTCTGAGGAAAATAATGAGAATTTTCAAATTAAAGAGACTTCGAAATATTACATCCTCCTTTTTAAAGGTAAGTGCGCTCATGTTGCACTTACCTTTAGTCTTTTCTTTGGCTTGTACTATTGAAAATGTCGATAAAAATACGGATAAGATTTTTATTTCCAACGAAAATGGTAAGTTAAAATTATTTAAACAAGTTAACCCATTAATGTTAAATTCTTGTAAAGAAGAAGTCCAGTTGGCGCTATCCGTAGTGTTACCTTCTCCCCAGGATTATTCTTCAGAGTATTGGATGCATGATTCCATAAGTAACAAAAAAACATGTGAAATCACCAGTGATCTAAAATTTTTAAAAGAACAAAAAGAAGTTACGAGTGAAGTTTTGTTCAAAAAGTTTAAAATATTTGAAAGCTGTGTGGGATTAAGAGTCAAAGATCTTGATCAAAAAAAAATTAGACTTTCTAAATCTGTAAATTGCGAAGTTTTGCCAAGCTCAACAGAGAGTGAGCTATTGTTGAAGGGTGATAATTGCTTTGTGAGAACAACATCAAAAGCTCAGAACCTGGTGGTATCCCCTTTGGTTCTTGATAGTTGTGCTGACATTAAGGACTTTATTGATTTTAATGCCAATCTTAAAGTTATCAAAATAGAAAATAAAATTCCTGAGATATTAACATCCAAAGATTATCATATCCTGTTTGAAGACAAAGAAGAACCTAGGGGAAAGATAAAAGTAAAAGAGGGAATGCTTCCTTTTTTTAAAAGTTCCCATTACATGTTAGATTATTATTTTTTTAATTTGATATTTAATGGATCTAAAGATTTGACGTTAAATGTTCAAGCTCAATATTTTGTTAATAATTTTTCAAATCAACATTTACCTTTTGTTGTTAAAAATGATCTGACCTTAGTTAAAAAAACAAGCAAAGAAAGAATATCTTTAGGGCTATGGTACAATGGAATTATAGTTCCTGGTCAATGGATGGGCGTGGATGGCCTATCTGACAATTTGAGTATCACCCATTCTGTGGAGTCCTACCAATTAAGTCAGAATGCAAAACAAATAGAAAAAGGAGATTTTCTTATTCTCAGTGGGCAGTTAGTATCCCCGAATACAGGCTATCAAAAATTTTGGAAATTTACCCATGAGTATTTAAAAAAAATGGCTGGAGATAACAGGAAAAGAAAGCCGGGAAAAGTTCGAAGCAGAGTGATTTCCGATGAAATACCTTCCATCGATGAATTAAAGTCTTTTTCTCAAATTTCCCAGATCGAAGAATTTTCTTTAGAACAAGCGACTAAAAAGATTTTTAATTTGGATCCAAGATTTCAAATTCGATTTACCCATGTATGTCAAAAGCTGAATAGGGAAGATTTGGAATGTGAGGATTTTTCAATCGTTGAAGATTTGCCTGAAATCAGGGTTTTATTTGAAGTTACTGATTCAGAGTATGAAATAAAGGTGAAGCCAATTAAAATAATTAAAACAAACTGGAATCAAAAAAAGGAAGAGGAGAATTTAAATTCTTCTTCGAGTATTTTATGTCATTAGTCACACGCACTAAAAGGGAGAAATTATGAATCGTACCGTATTGTTAACATTATTATTCTTATCTGGGACTATTTGGGCCGATGAAGCTACGGATTTGTTAACAGTGGACACCTTGCAAGGAAATCCTGCGCACGTAGGGCTTTCTACAGTGGATAAAATTGAGCAAGAAATCGTGGCTGGAATCAAACAGAAATGTGATATTTATGGATGCGTTCTATTTGTTGATGAAGGAAACGGAAATGAATTTAAGATCACTTTAGGTGGTGGTGTAGGGCAGAATTACTCTGGCTATGGCGGTGGTGGTGGCGGAGGAATTAATATCTATGGAGCCCAGTCAGGCAACGATCCCTATTATGGAGTTACTTTTACTTATATTCATACCAACTATAAATGTATTCGAAGAGTGCCCGAAGGGACTTACAAGTTAGTTGAAAGTTATCAAAAGCTAATGGCCTCAAAGGAATATGTGGAAAAAGTTTTTAGTTCATGGAAAAAAGGTGAAGAATTGCCAACACCCGAAAATGTAAAAACAGCACTTTCAGTATTGGTTTCTGTAAAACCAAGTCAGGGAAATTGTGGCAGACTGGGAAACAACTAAAATAAATTTTCTAAAACTTCTTCTGTTTTTTTTGTTAGGTTTCGGTTTCCGAAGTTTTTCCGAAGTTTATTCTTTTTCTAATACCAACCTCTGCGCCAGACAGTCATTGGACCCGGCAAACTCGGTCTATTTGTTAATGGATGGATTTGCACCAGGTCGAGCTGCCATGAAAAGAGCCTATGATCTGAATTTATCTTCTCCGGAACTTGTTAAGAAGGTTTGGGCAGAGTACCATAAAAGAGCCTTCTATCTTTCTCATAAAATTTTAAATCACTTATCAAATGGACAGTTGCCTCTCCTTTCTGACGAAACAGTTAAGTCCTGTCATGGAAACATCAGAAACTGTTTAATTCTTAAAAATTTAGTTCTTGAAAATTGGAACCGAGTTTTCGAAACAACTCCAGGAAAAAATGTGAAATGTTCTTGGATTAAAAAAGCCATTCCTTTAAATTTTGCAATCAATTTTGAATCTAGAAATCCGACAAGGGATGATTTAGAAAAACTTGCCATGAGCTATCTGGATAAAAATAATTATATTGATCGTTGTGAAAATATACTGAATTTAGACCTTCAAAATCAACCTGACTTGGTTCTGAGGTTGAATTTTCCGCCATTCAAAGATTCTAAGGAGGGGTTTCAATTTTGGAATTCGTTTAAGATTTATTTGACTTATATTTGGGGCCTAAAAATTAATTCTGGAAAGTTTAAATTTGAAGACTTGTCTAGGAGCTTTGCGGTTGAGGAGTTAATGACTCTCATGGCTGACGGTTGCCAGTCGATATCCAAACCAGAATGTTCTTCTGATTTTTTAAACACCTCGCAGTTTCGAGATATCATCAAAAAGGGCAAATTTGATGATAATTATTTAATGGCCAATGAGATTTTAAAGGCAGAAATTACGAAAGCTAAAAATGAGCTAAACCCTGATGAGAAGTCATCGAAACAAAGTTTTTCTGCAGGTAATTTTGATCTTCGCAATCAGTTGTTGTCTACTATGAAATTTAGACATCAAGCTCAATTTCAGTTTTATAAAAGTTATAAGACTTTAAAAACAATTTTTAATCAAAAAAAGGTTAATGAAATAGTGAATGACTTAAACACTCTTGAAGGCATCGAAAGATCTGAGGCCGAGCAGGAAAAGGAAGTCATGTGCAGTGAATTATTAAAATTTTCAAATAAAGAAGTGAGTGGTTTCGCAAAAGAGATAATCCAAGCTAGATCTGTTTTTGCTGCAAGTGAAAATTCTGAACTTTTAAATCTTTGGGAAAAAGTGATAGATCTTTCATTGAAGTTAAAACCTTTTTGTCAGGATGTGGAAAATAAATTAAAACTTAAGATGGTGTCAGAGGATGCCTCTACCAAAATCATGAGGACGAAGAAATGGTCCAAAACAGTGACACAGTATTTATTGCCTTTTGATATTCAAAATGATTTGACAGAGAAAAATCAATCTCGTTCGCATCCTTACGTAAAGCTTGCGGAAGAAATAATTTGTGATAACCCTATAGACTGTGTTCGTTCATCTATGGAGTCAGCGGTTAACTTGTATCAAGTTATGCTGTACCGGAATCAGGCTTTAAATAAGCTTCCAAACGAGTTGAATGCCCAAGGCAGTCTTGCGGGAGCCGTGGCTTGTCAACTTTATGATCCTTGGGCTGAAAGTCAATTAAGGAAAAAAAAGCTTATCAGTGACATCATCAGCTCCGTGATATCGGGAGTGACGATGCTTCCGATTTATTTAGATTTAACATTTCAGCAGCCTCAGATTACCAGTTTTAAACAGCTGATGGATTCAGGAACTATAAAATTTGACCCTATTTTTAACGAAAATGACATTAAAAAGACTCTTTTTATAGATCTGGGTCCTGTGGCAAGAACAAATTGTTATTTAAGTTTATCAAATAGTATAGATTTGAATTTACATCAATACAGGTACGTTTTTAGTGGTGTCACCTTTCAGGGCTGCATGAAAAAGGCGGCTGGGGAAATGAATTCTGATCTCCTCAGCTTAACCGAAAACAAACTAAATGAGCTCAGCGCTTGTGGGTCTTGTACTTTGAATTTTGAATCGGTAGCCATGGCCGCAGTGGAGTCGAATTACAGTGTTCTTCGAGCTGGTCTTAGAATTTTTGCGAGCTTGATTTATTATCTGAGGGAGTCCGAAAACCCTAAAACCAACCCCATCGAGTTTCAGATAAATTCTGATTACATCGTAGAGACTTTTCAAAAATACAATTCTATTCCAGATAAGTGTGTTTATGAGCTGATTAATGGTTCAAAGTGTATGGAAGATCTTTGTGTTTCCAAAACAGTTTCTGAACTTGAGAAATCCACTGGGCTTAAAGTGGAATCAGCATCGATATGGAGTTCAAGTTTAGAAAAGGGTGTCGGTGGATCAGACCATCCAGCAAAGGACGTTTGGGTTAAGATTGTTGGGTGTCAAAGGGAAGAACGAATACCTATCACTTGTGTTACTAACAGAATCCCTAGTTTTATTAATATATCAAATCATCTGAAAAATCTTTCATGCGGAAGAGGTCAATAAGAATGAAAAATTTAATTCAAATGATCTTGATCTGTTTTTCGTTTTCTCATTTTCTTTTAGCGGCACCAAAGTCAATCCCTAAAGTAATTCCAGAGAGTCATCAGCCCTTTGAAATGAGTGAATATAAAATGAGTAAAGAAAAAATAAGTTATGAAAGTGATTTCACTATGGGATATTTTATTGAATGCAGTGAAAAAAGCTCTCAACTTTGTCAAAATTTGTGTCACCAAAATAAATGTTTGCTGAATGAGGATTCCTGTGAAGGGTGTATTTCTTCAAATAATTATCAAATGTATTCTCTTTATCGTGATTTAAAGAGCATTTATGCAGTATCATTAAATCAAAGTTCAACAATTCAGGTACTAACCGAATTTCAAAATGAGGCATTGTTTGTTGTTGATAGCACTTCCATTTTTGGTCTATTTATGGATGTTTCGGATGGGCTTCAATTAAATAAAATGAAAGCCGATTTCTTAAGTTATTGTCCGCAGGGAAGCAAAGAAAGTTTTTTGGTTCTTTCAAAAAATGAAGATCATTTTTTGAAATTAAAGTTTATTATTTGTCAAAGTTCCAGTGAATTTGCCATTTTTCAAATCCATTTCAATAAAGAGTATGAAAATGACTAAAATTTTTCTGGTTGTTTTTCTAGCTGCCTTTAGTTTGCTTGCAGAGGTTTGGCATTCTGAAAACGAATGGAGTCTTGATTGGGAAAATAAGTATTCAGATTGGGTTAAAGAATCTTGGGTACAGGAAATCTTCACTGATGAAGAGAGTCTTTTGTATGGCTTAAAAACTGATTGTGCGGACGCTACTTATTTTATGAGGGCTTATTTTTCTTACAAAAATAAACTGCCATTTGTAGCCACATCATCAAGTGGCAAACTCCTTACTGAGAAGTCAAAACAATTTGATTTTCTTTTAGATGAAAATAAAAAATTTATTAGTTTTTTAAAATACATAGCCGATGTGACCAACACCTACACCTTAGCAAAGGATACTCTGCCCATTCCTATGAATAGAAAGGTGTTGAGGGCCGGAGCTGTTTATGTAAGCCCAGGAATTCATTCTTATCAAATTGTGGATTTGGATGAATATGGAAATGTAACAACCCTCAGCTCAACAGTACCCAGAGACGTTAGAATTTTATTTAAAAATTATGGATTTCCTTTCTACATTCCTAAGGATATAAAAAGCGAAAAAGATGGTTTTAGAGTTTTCAAGTGGCCTTCAGAATATACTTTGCCGGATAAAGAAAATCTTCGCAGATCTTCTGAACAATATGAACTGTTTAAGCCCTATGAGAACTCCTTCGTTCGGTATAATGATTTTGTTATAGATCGATTTAAATTGAAAGCTGAACCCTTGGAAAATAAGATAAATAGAGTTTATGAAAGCCTTTGTTATTATTCAAGAGAAAGATCGGCACAGGTCACCCAAGCCTACGTTCGGTGGTTAGAGACTCGAAAAACTTGTTTATCTCGGTCCGATTACGATGAGTACAGTACTTTTTTTAGAGATGATCAACTAAAAGAATATTTCAATTATTTTCGGTCTATAAGGTCTAATGAATCTTGGTCGGAGCTTAGCTCGGAAACGAAAGAGAAATTCCTATCCGTTTTTAACCAAAAATATGCAAGAATGGGATGCCTTGTGGAGACTACTTGGCCTCAACAGCCAGTGATAACTTTATTTGAAATTAGAGAGGCTCTTGAAAAAGGACTTATCGTTTCCGATCCCAATGCGGATATTGCCCAAAGATGGGGATTAAAGTCCTTTGGGCCAAAATGCTTACGATATGAGACAGTGCCCTAAAGTTCCAATTGAATTTTTTCTAGAAGAGAAGGGTCCTCTAAAACCATTTCACCACCGATGGCAATAGCCACGAGGGGGGAGTTGGCAACCCTAACGGGAAGCCTGACTTCATTTTGAATTCTTAAGCTAAAATCCTTAATAAGAGCCCCTCCACCGGCGAGCCAAATACCTTTATCGATGATATCTGAAACCAGCTCTGGTGGAGTGTTTTCGAGGGCTTTGTGAATGGCATTAATTATTTGTTGGAGGCAATCATTCATGGCGATCCCAACTTCTTCTGAAGTGACTTCCATGGTTTTCTGCATCCCTGTTTCCGTATCTCTTCCACTAACAATGGCTGTTTGAATTTCCTTTTTTGGAACCGCGGTTCCAATAGAGATTTTTAAAAGTTCTGCCTGGGACTCGGGAATTATAATATTTTTATATTTTTTAAAATAAGCAATGATATCTTCATCTATTTTATGGCCGCCCACGCGGATGGCCTCACAATAAACAATATCAGCAAGGGCAATCACCGCAACTTCTGTCGTTCCTCCACCAATATCCACAATCATATTTCCCAGGGCTGATTTGATTTCTAAACCACTTCCTATGGCGGCAGCCATTGGTTCATCAATTAAATAGACTTTTTTGCTGCCAGCTTTCTTGCAGGCTTCAACAACCGCTTTTTTTTCTACTTCAGTGACTCCAAAGGGTAAGGAGACTACCACGCGAGGTGAGGAAAAATGTTTTTTAACCTGGGGATGATTTAGAAAAAACTTGAGCATGTGTTCTGCTGAATCAAAATCGGCAATCACTCCATCTTTTATAGGTTTTAGAATAAAAATATTACCAGTTTGTTTCTCAGAAATTTCCTTCGCAGCTAAGCCAACAGCCACAATCTTTTTTTTATGAGGGGAATTTGAAAGATAGGCCACAATGCTGGGCTCGTTAAGGACGATCCCTTTCCCCCGTGCTGAGATGACCGTGTTCGCGGTACCCAGATCGACATAAATATCAGCTCCATTTTTATCTTCTCGAAACCAGGAAAACATATTACTCCTTTTTCTTTCTTCTTTGGAAGCCCTTATTGGCATCAAAAGGAATGCTGGCAAACAGGCTTAGACCCGATTCAGAGTTATTTAGATTTAAGGCGAATTCTCCTGCGAAAAAAACGCTCTCAAGGTCTGGGTGTTGGTACTCGGTGCCTACAACAAATTGAGTTCCAGTGCTGTTATTACTCTTTGTATAAACTAAATTGATGGGTACCGCGAAATAAGGAGTCATGGTGCCCTTCTCAATATCTACTTTTTTGCTGATTAAGGGGCTGATTTGAAAGGCTGTGGTGCTGGTGTCAGCAATTCGAGCAAGCCAAATCGAAGCTTTGATTCCAATGGCCGGCTGATTCATGAAGTCAGGAAAGGGAATATATTTAACGGAGCCACCCAGATGAAAATCAACAGATCCTAGACCAAACAAAAACCGAGAAGAGAGCTCATCACTTCCACCCATGTCCAGAAAGGTACCGATATTAAGGCCCGATTTCCCTGCGGTGAGACTTTGTAAACTGGCACCAATTCGATAAGTTCCTTGGGGAAGGGTTTCCCCAGATTCTCCGATGCTTAAGTAGTTAGCCTTAGCATAGAAAGCGGTTGTTAGAAGCAAAAGAACAAGGTGGAATTTAAACTTCATATTTTTAGTTCCTATGTAAACTCGATTTCGTATCGAGATGGATTTAAAGATCATAAATTAAACTAAGTGGGTTTGACAAGTAGATGAACTGTTGAGATTTTATTATCATGAATATTGAAAAAATACCTTTGAGTATTGTCGTGATTACTTTTAATGAGGAAAAAAATTTGAGGAGATGTCTAAATTCTGCTAGTTTCGCACAAGATATCGTGGTGTTAGATAGCATATCTAAAGATAAAACTAAAGAGATCTCCTTAGCCTGTGGAGCCCGATTTTATGAACAGACTTGGTTGGGTTTTGGTAGGCAAAAGAAAAAAGCTGTGGGTCTCGCAATGTTTGATTGGGTGTTATGTCTGGATGCGGATGAGGAAATAAGCAAAGACCTGCATGATGAATTGATTTTACGCTGGTCAGAATTAAAAGAGGATACGGGATATAAACTTCCAAGATTGTCATTTTATTTAAATAAATGGATTCATCATGGTGGATGGTACCCAGATTATCAATTGAGATTGTTTAACAGGAAATTTTCTCAGTGGTCTGAAGATCTCATTCATGAAAAAGTTTTATCTCCAAAAACAGAAAATTTTAAAAGCGCCTTAAATCATTACGTATTTGATGACATTGCTGATCAGGTGAATACAAATAATAAGTATTCTAGCTTGCAATCTGAAAAGATGAATCATGAGGGACGTCGGTTTAATGGTTTTCATTTTATAACAAAACCCATGGTTAAATTTATAGAATGTTACTTTTATAAAATGGGATTTTTAGATGGATGGGTTGGTTTTATCATTGCCATCAGTGCGGCCTATTCTGTTTTTTTGAAATGGGCAAAGCTTTGGGAGCTGAAAGAGAAGAGGAGTGTCAAGTGATGGCATGGAATAGAAGCACCTGTCTTTGTCTTGTTATTTATTTGATTTTCATTCAAGTGAAAATAGCAAATGCAGCTAATTTAGAAATTAAGTCAGTCCCTCCCGTTTTTAAAATCTTGTCTAACGCTTCGGAGGCACTCAATAAAAAAGAAGTATTTCTTAATCAAAAAGCCTTGACCACCTATAAGACGCTTGACTTCCCCTCCGGGGAATATGAGGTCAAAACGAATCAATCGAGTGCTTTTTTCGTGTTTAATAGCAATCTGAGAGTGAAGATAAACCCAAATTCTGAATTAAAAATGATATTAGGGTCTCAGGATAATCCAGGTATGTTGTTTGAGATAAGAAAAGGGCTTGCCTATTTTAAATCAGGAAATTCTCCTTTTGAGCTCTTCATTGAAAAGTTATTCCAATTTAAAGTTTTTTCCGGAGACTTATCAGTTGATTACGTCTTCTCTTCAAAAAAAACCACCTTTTATGCATTTGTTGCTGATCAGAATATTCAAGTTTTAGGCGATAACCGTGTCACCCTCCTTAAACCGAATCATAAAATTGAATATATTCCTGAGTTGATCGAGCGCGAATTGTCCTATGATTTTTTGCTCAATGATAGAAAAATTCCTAAGTTTCAAGTTAATCAGGATATCATTGATAATTCTTCTTTTTTGAAAGAGGAAGAATGGGGAAATGAAAAGGTTAATAAGGCTAATTTAAATTTAAAGAAAAAACCTGAATTGAAATCAAAAACGGTATTTAAGAGTCCGACACAAATTTGCATTAAACCTGCGGCCAATTATTTAGATTGTTACTGGGTTAGGAAAGAAAAAAAATGTCATCGATTTCATTGTAATTTAAATGGACAGTGGGTTCAGGAAACTGAATTTAATGAAATTTCGGAATGTCCAATACGCCCCACGGTCAAACCTTGCGAGTGGATGAATTAAAATAACGTCTCAAACTGTGACAATCCGATTAAATAAATTTTATTAAACAAATATAAATTCAATCCGATGGGTGGTACAGGAGCCCCTATGCCATTAAATGTAGCAATCTTTGAAGATGACATTGATATCGCTGACTTACTGAAAGAAATGATGGGGTCACCGGAATGTAAGGTGAGTGTTTACTACAATTTTAAAGACAATTCTTGGGTCGAATCTGATGTGGTTCTTGGTGATTTTAGAAATCATCTTATTCCTTTTCAAGATTTGAAACAAGAATGTTTGAAAAATGATATTCCCCTTATCGCCATTTCTGGAGCTGATACCACCCATACACCCCAACTGTTAAAACCTTTTTCCGCTGAAGACTTACAGATTATCATTCAAAAAACGGTCATTGAATACCGGAAGGATAAAATGAATAAAGCGTCTGATAAAAATCAAAAAGAAGAATTAAAAGAGAGTTCTGTTGTTTCCATTTTAAAAAAAGGAAGTTAATTGAAAGCGAAAAATAGAAACATTTTTTCGCTGCTTATTTTGATCTGTGGTGTGATGCTTGGGTATTATTTTCAGAAAAATCAAAAGATGATCGAAAAATTGGATTCCTCCTCGCACGAAGTTGGAAAACTTAAATATGAAAATATCTTGAACACGATTCAAGAAAAGAAAATGTTATTTTCAGGTAATGCTTTCTATCAGTCAGATGCCTGTGTTAGAGAATTGAATCATTTGTATGATTTGATTTATCCTCTTAAAGTAACTGATTTTGATCAAACCAATGTGGGTTTCCACTTTTTAGATGTCCTGAGGTCACTTTTTAACTTTAGAGTTCAAATGAGAGAGTCCTTTCAAAAACATTATTTTGAAGGATCGACAAGTGCTGAATGTGCTTTTGCCCATCGAAGGGTTTTTAGAAGCCTGCGAGTGTTAGAGGATTTCGTGGGAATCTATGGAACAGGAATGAAAAAAAACATTCAAGGGCTTGAGCCGTCTCAATTGAACAAGAAAGAAGACTTTTTTCGCGCCTTCGAAGGGAATTATGAAAACTTTCTTTGGAATGAGTCCTATAAACCTGCTAATCCTTTAGCCTATCAACCTCAATCTGGAGATGTCTTATTATCGCGTGGTTCAGCCTCCGTATCTGCGGCAATAGCCAGGATTACGGATGAAGATTCAAATTTTTCCCATATTGGAATGATCTATGTAGACCCCAAGACCAAAAGTATAGAGACCATTGAGGCGCATATTGAATTAGGTACTGTTGTAACAGACATTAAAAAATACAAGGATCTTAAAGTTCGCTCATTGGTTTTCAGATTTAGAGATCCACAGAAGACAAAAGAAGAAAATTCTGAAATGGCTCATCAAGCGGCCTCAAAGGTGAGAGCTCAAGTTTTAGAGTATAAAAGTAAATATGGATCTTCCGACTATCCTAATGTTTGTTATGATTTTACTATGAATGTAGATAATCCCATTCAAATGGAACCTTCAAAGGATCCATCAAAGAGAAAGTGTTTATTTTGTTCAGAAGTAGTGTCCCTTGGATTTTCATTAGTTAATGAAGGAAAATATAAAATTCCTACCTTTTTTTCATCAATTAAGCCAAAGAATAGAAAGTTCATTGAAGACATAGGAGTAGGAGTTGATAAAACATTTGCCCCTGCAGATATAGAAATAGATCCTTATTTTGATTTAGTTCTTGAATGGAGAGATTTCGAAAGAGTCCATAAAAGTCACCAAATGGATGCCATATTGACAGCTGTATACAACTGGATGGATGAGTTCGATTATCAATTTTTCCCCTCGGAAGAGGTAAGGCAAAAAGTATCAATCGGGTATACGGCAAGAAGAATACCTTTAATTAATAAACTTTTTGGAGTTGTAGAAAAATTTCCATTAAATTTAAGCAAAAATGGTGTTCAAGCCATCTACCTTATGGACTTGATCGCCAAACCATTGAATTTATATATTGTCGATAAAGAAAAAATGAACAATACCTTGTTTACGTCTAAGGAAATGATCGAATTGTTAAACGATTGGAGAGTTAAAGATTTAGCAGAATACAGCACCCAAGAACCTGAAAAAAATTATGGACGTGATCAGGATCCTTATAAAAACTATCGATTCCACAATTTCTTCAGATCAGCTGAAATCAATAAAGAGTGAAGCGGTAGAGCATGCCCTGATTGGTGGGTTTGCTATGGCTTTTTATGGATTTCATAGGGCGACAGCAGATGTTGATTTTCTTGCTGATGGACAAAAACGAGATCGGATTAAAGAGGTTTTACTGAAAGCGGGTTTTCAGCTAAAATATGAATCGACAGAGGTTCTGCAGTTTGTTGGAGTTGGTTTTTTAGACATTCTTCTGGCTAATCGTCCCCTAAGTCAGGAGATGTTAACGCAGGCAAACCAATCACAGGAACTCAAAGTTCAAATTTTGCGTGCAGAGGATATTATTGGATTAAAAATTCAAGCTTATAAAAATGATCCCTCAAGAGAGTTCCAAGATAAATCAGATATTCAAAATTTACTGCAATTGCCAAATCTTCAATTTAATATAGTAAAAAAATATGCAGAACTTTTTTCTGAATGGGATGAAATTCAAAGTATTATGAAGAAAGGAAAACCTCATGGGCCTTGAAGCCTATTTACAGTTTTTAGAAGAATATTGGAGCTTATTTCCCTTCCCCGAAGAGCCAGCGACCAAAAAAGAATATTCTTTGATTTTTTTATAAAAAAATCAGTTGCTAACTCAAAATGAACTCAGTTAAGTAGTTCTAACAAGAAACAAGAAGACCTAACTGTGTTGAAAAGTGAAGCGATTTTTAACAAGAGTTTATATCTTCAGCCTGCTGGCGGGACTGCATACGCGGCAAATCCAAAGAAAGTTGATGTTACAAGCACTAGTAATTTGTAGTAAGTTCTTTTGATACCTGTAAAAATCGACTCCAAAGCGACTCTTTTTTTGTGTCTTCAGGGCAAAAACTAAATCCAAGCCCCCCCCAAAAAAACAAAAAGCTCTCTGAAAGAATCCCTTCAGCGAGCCGTAAAATCATTTTTAAAAATATGAAAGAGCAAGCTTGTCAGCACTCGAAAAATCTTGTGGACACAATTTCGATTCGCTTGACAAATGGTGGACCTTACAGGGATCGAACCTGCGACCTGTTGACTGCCAGCCAACCGCTCTCCCAGCTGAGCTAAAGGCCCATATTGATATATTTAAATGGTGCGTTCCTATTAAATAATTATTTGGAGTGATGTCAATATTAAATTTGGCATATTTTAGATTAAGTGAAAAGCTTGCTCCCTGAAATAAGACAGAGTAATTTGTTTCGAATTGATAAGGAGTTCCTCATGCTTTCCTATAAAGAATTTGATTTATATAATCCTACTGAAGAACATAAAATGTTGCGTGATACGGTGCGAAGTTTTACTGAAAATGAAGTGGAACCACAAGCTCACGAGTTTGATAAAAAGGAAAATTTTAATTTAAATTTGTTTCGAAAAGTCGGAGAGCTTGGACTTCTTGGAATCACTGTTCCTGAGGAATATGGTGGAGCGGGTATGGATGCCACTTCAGCAGTGATTGTACATGAAGAGCTATCGGCTTCGGACCCAGGTTTTTGTTTGGCTTATTTGGCTCATTCCATGTTGCTCGTCAATAATTTGGCACAGAATGGCTCTATAGAACAAAAACAAAAGCATTTGCCAAAGCTTTGTTCAGGAGAATGGATTGGCGCCATGGGGATGTCAGAACCCCATGTGGGAACAGATGTTTTGGGGATGTCGACAACGGCTGAAAAAAAAGGAAATCAATATATTCTTAATGGCCGTAAAATGTGGATCACCAATGGGACTATAGATGAGAACAAGACTCCCTGTGATTTAGTTTTAGTCTATGCCAAAACAGGTGAGAAAAATGGACGGCCTTTAATATCTACTTTTCTGGTTGAGAAATCCCTTGCAGGGTTTAAGGTGGGGCAAAAAATAAAGGATAAATTAGGAATGCGTGCCTCAAATACAGCCGAGTTGGTATTTGAAAATTGCGAGGTGCCTTTGTCTCACTTGGTAGGAAAGGAAGGGGATTCTATGCTTCATATGATGAAGAATTTGGAGTTAGAAAGGCTTACCTTGGCCGCCATGTCCTTGGGGATTGCTCGCAGAAGTTTACAAATTATGAATAAGTATGCGTCCGAACGGGAGGCCTTCGGTAAACCTTTAAATTTCTTTGGTCAAATTCAAAAATATATTGGTGAATCCTATGCCGAATTTCAAGCAAGTCGAGCCTACGTTTATGAAACAGCTCGAAAGTTAAATTTAAATGTTGAAGGAAATCGTTTGGACAGTGATGGGGTTAAGTTAGTGGCAACGACCATGTCTAAAAATCTTGCTGACAGGGCCATCCAAGTTCTTGGAGGCTATGGGTATGTGGCAGAGTACACGGTAGAAAGACTGTGGCGTGATGCTAAGCTTTTGGAAATTGGTGGAGGAACACTAGAAGCTCATCAAAAAAATATCACCCGTGATCTAAGCAAAAATCTATGAATCATTCTGAATTGTTTCCATTTGCTGAGGAAATCAGACTCAGTGAAAGCTTAAGCGTTCATTATGAGCTGGTATTGCGATTATTGAGTGAACAGCTTACCGATGAAAGAAAAAAAAGAATTCGTGAGGTCATTGAGCTAAGAACCTTTGATGTCTCCGTGGTATGCGAGGGTATTTATGACAAAGGAAATGTATCTGCAGTAATGAGAAGTGCCGAAGCCTTTGGGTTTGCTCCTTTTCATGTCATTGAGAACTCTGAAAAATTTAAAAACTCGAGCCGCATCACTCGAGGTTCAGAAAAGTGGCTCGAGATTCAAAAGTGGAAATCGAGTTCGGAATGCATTTCCTTTCTAAAAAAACAGCAACGTCAATTGATTGTAACTTCACTGGATGCCACTATTTCCATTGATGACGCCTCAGATCGGATTGATTTTTCAAAACCTTGTGCTGTGGTTCTTGGAAATGAGAAAGAGGGTGTTTCGGAAGAGATGCTGGCGGCAGCGGATTATAAAATTAAAATTCCGATGTATGGTTTTGTCCAGAGCTTTAATATTTCGGTAGCGGCCGCCTTATGTCTTTATCATATTTCTCTGAGAAGAAAGAAGTTTCCACATTTAAATTCTCTTTCTTTGGTGCAAAAGAAAATTCTAGAGGCTATTTACACCCTAAGGACTTTAGATTCAGCTGAGGATCAATTAAGAAATTATTTTCAAAGGAATTCCTAATGAAAAGTAAAACAAGATTAGTGGAGTTAAAAAATTTTAAATTAGGAGAGTCTAAAACAACGTATGAAGTAAATTATAATCCGAATTTATTAGAGGCCTTTGAGAATAAGAATCCAACTAAAATTGCCTGGACTTCTTTTTTGTGTCATGAATTTACTTCCCTTTGCCCCAAAACAGGACAGCCTGATTTTGCAAAAATATATATTAATTATATTGCTGGGAAAAAAATGGTGGAAAGCAAATCTTTAAAGTTGTATCTGTTTAGCTTCCGGAATCATGGTGATTTTCATGAAGATTGCGTGCAGACTATTTGTGATGATCTTGTAGCGTTGATAAAACCAAAATATATAGAAGTCATTGGAGAATTCACTCCCCGTGGAGGAATTGCTATTTTTCCCTATGCTTCATTTGCTGCAAATGAAAAGATTTTTCAAGAAATTTATAAACACAGGCTGCAGAACTATGTTCCTGGAAAATATTCTAATTAGTTCCTCTGATTTAAAAAAGTTTATTTCCCCAGAGACGTTGAAGAAATAAGCGCCAGGGAATGATTTGAATGTTTTTATTGACTCGCTCTAGGGGGTCATCACTCAGGACTATAAACTCTTTAATACTCTCTTCCTGTTGGAGTGCACGTAAGCTTTTTAAATGAGATTCATTAATCCGCTAAATATATAGCACTTGATCAAGAATATTTTTCTTATTTGTCCTCAGGGTCCCATTCCTGTAAGCTTATTTTCGTTAAGGATGTCGGGCTTCTTTTATGAGTGTTTGCGATTTCATTGTGAAAATTCAAGTCGTCTAGTTTTTCTAGAGTGATCATATAGAGGTCAGCCAGTGGTTTAATTCCATTATGTTTTCTAAGATTGTAATTTTGAATTCTAGCAATAATGTCTTGCTTGTCCCTAAGGTATAGCTGAAGACCCCATTTTGACCAAATCGTGGGAAGGTAGGTATTGGCGGAAAGTAGGGCAGGAAATTGTTTGATGTCATAATCCCAAAGCTCACGGGAATCGAGTTTTCTGAAAAGTTGAATATCAATAATAATAAAGGCATCCAAGATAAAAAGAAGAGGGTAAACAGCTGTGTTTCCTAAGCCACGAAGTAATAAGGATAGTTGCGAAGGAGTAGGGATGTCGGGAATTTTCCATGAATAATCCTCTTGCCACGGATAAGCCCAGTTAGGTCTGGAATTTTGATTAAGAAATCCTCGTTGCATAAACTCAGAGAATAGCTCGTTTCCTCTTTTAAAATCTTTGAAGGCCACAATGGCCGCTTGGGCCGCAAAAATTTGATCTCGGCTACAATTTTGAGGATCAAATCCCCAGTAGGATGGATCATTGGATCTTCGATAAATGCCACGTTGGTGTGTTAAAGCCATCAAATCTTCGTTGTAACCTTGGGATAAGGGACGATTTAAATCATCTTTTGAGGCGCCTAGGATATTCAACAGAGTGTAGTAAGAACCTGTTCTTTGTAAAGTGTCACCCATATCCGAATCGAGTTGGGTGATCAGTCCTTGGGAACGGTAAAGGGACATTTGATCTAATACTTGCTTGATAATGTCCTCATTTACCAGATAGAAGTAGGAACCCTGTCCTTCTTCCAGAGGGGTCACAAAAAATCCTGTAAAACTAGAAGCCAACACCAAGGAAGTTAAGACGGCAAGTCGTTTTAAAGTCCATTTCATCTTGTTTTTAGGATATCAAAAGTGGTGTTTTTACTCTATTATTATGTTTCTATAGATAGGTAAAAACAAGAAAATGGTCCAGATTGGATGTGAGTGTATCACATTGAGACCAGGGGCGCTAAAGATTCCACGCTTTGTATCCGAGCCCCTCTGTGGACAGGTCCCTCATCATCTATTTTTTACGAGTCAAAATCACATCGGCTTTTCTATTTTTTGGTAACAAGAGAGTTCCAACAATTTGAATTGGGTTTTGAGGTCGCAAAATCCCTTCAAAATTAAAGAAATAAGCACGAGAGCTACCATTTATTAAGCTGGTCATGGTGATTCTTTGAGGAAAGGTATCGGGTCTATAATCTACATCGAGATCCAGACTCAGATCTCCAGAAGGGACATCCAATCTTTCATAATAAGCCCGTATCACAGGTTTGTTTCCCACAGTCATGGTCGCATTTAGGGAAATTCGGATAGGAAATGGTTTAATGTCTTTTGTAAACACATCAACCGTTCCTTCATAGGAGCCCTCGATCGTTTTATAGATTTTCAATAAATTTTCACTGTTTTGATTGTCTAAATTATCACTTGGAGCCTGAGGTGTCTTATCGAGCCACTTCATGCTGACGGTACCAATAATCCCATTTCGCGATAGTGCTTCGGCAACAAATACAGCGTTTACAAATTTTCCTCTGAGGGACACAATATCCAAATTTGGATTTGAAGGATTGTAAATAACCAGGTTGTAGTTTTCAGGATTCGCCAGATCGTTGTAACTGACAGAGTAAATGGAGCCTCCGGCAAAATTATCAGCTCTTTTGATATAAGCTTTTAACACAGCTTTGCGGAGTGGTTGTCCTTGGCTATCTATCCCACCTAGTTCTTCCTGAGTAAAAATAGATAATTCCAGTGAGGGGCCCGCCTGTCCAGGCCGATCATTGAGTTTCAAGGACCCTTTATAGCGACCAATGATTTCTGAGTTCAATGGGTTCGGTCGATCTTTAAGTCTTTTAAGAAGGACCTTGGTTTTGATATTCTTCGTAAGGACCAAATCACCTTCAAGAGCCAAAAGATCAAGAGCCAATGGTGGACAAGGACCTTTAGGTTCCTTGCTGCATTTTTCATCCGTTTTTAATTGGCCTTCAAAGTTAAATCCACTTCCCGATTTACTCACAAGGGAAATTTTCTGAGGGAAAGTGTCTGTTTTGAAATCAACCACTAGATCCTGATTAAAATCCAGAACAGGGTATTGATCGAGTCTTTCATA
Source organism: Deltaproteobacteria bacterium (assembly GCA_017302835.1). Classification (NCBI taxonomy): domain Bacteria; kingdom Pseudomonadati; phylum Myxococcota; class Myxococcia; species Deltaproteobacteria bacterium. Next base: position 250,480 of record JAFLCC010000006.1, read on the forward strand.
AAAGGCCTTCAGTTCTGGTTTTCCAGCCTGATTGGTAGTGGCAGTTAAGGTGACTCTAGAAAGAATTGGATTTAAAGCTGAATTTGGAACTTGGATAAATCCTTCATAGGTCCCTTCAACAGTTTTATAATTTTTTAATAGATTGCTATTGTTTTGATTTTCTAAGTTGTCACTAGGAGTATGTGGATTTTTGTCAAGCCATTTTAAACTCACTCGGCCAATGATTCCATTACGAGAAAGAACCTCAGCTTCAAACAGGGAGTTAATAAATTTTCCTCTTAGTGAGATTATATCTATACTTGGATTTGAAGGGTTATAGATAACTAAATTGTAGGTCTCTGGATTCGCGAGATCGTTGTAGCTCACGGAATAGATGGAACCTATCGAGTTGGTATCTAATCTTTTAATATAAGCTTTTAAAACTGGCCGGCGCATTGATTGCCCATTGTTATCCACACCGCCGGTTTCCTCTTGAACAAAAATAGAAAATTCCAATGTTGGGCCTATTTGTCCTGGGCGGTCGTTCAGTTCTAATTGCCCTTCATATTTTCCAACCACATCAGAGTTTTGTGGTTGAGTTCTATGAGTCATCCGAGAAAAACGAACGGCGGTTTTGATATTTTTTGCGAGGACTAAATCCCCTTGGATAGTGAGGGGGCAGGTATCAACCCCGCAATAGGTATCCGCGTTCATCGTGCCAACAAAATTAAATCCGCTTCCTGATTTGCTGACAAAGGAAATCTTTTGTGGGTAGGTCTCAGTTTTAAAATCCACCACGAGTTCGTGATTGAAATCAAGAACAGGGTATAAATCCAAGCGTTCAAAGTAAGCCTTCAATTCCGGTTTTCCAAGTTGATTCAATGTTGCAGATAAGGTGATCCTTGAAAGAATAGGGTTTAATGCCGAGGGCTCAACATAAATGGATCCCTCGTAGGTTCCTTCGATGCGTTGGTAGAGTTTCAAAATTTTTTCATTGAGATCTGATTGAATCCCTAGACTTGAGGCTTCTGTGGATTTATCAGAAAGCTTTAAACTCATTTTACCAATTTCCCCACTCTCAGAATAAACGAGGCATTCAATGCTATCGTTTTGAAAACTTCCCCTAATCGAAGAAATTTCTTGAGAGCTAAGGGTTGAATTTTCACCAACAACAGTTGGGTTATTTAAAATTAAATTTTGCTTGTTGGGGTCCGTTGGAGGAAAATCCGCCATAAATACCAAACCTAGATTTAAGGCATCGGCTCTTTTAAAATAGGCTTTTAAGGTAGGTCGGGTGATGGGTCGTCCATCCGTATCCATCCCGGCATTTTCCTCTTTGATGTATAAGGAAAGCTCAACGTCCACATTTTTATTTTGCGGGCGATCGAAAAAAATTAACTGCCCAACATATTTTCCCGTGATCTGGTCATATTGTTGCTTTAACTGATCACGATCTTTTTCCCGTTGCTTGATTTTTTCAGCGCTGGGGTTGTTTTTATCAAAAGAGCAAGCTAACAATAAGAAATAAAAAAATAGCATCATGACTAAATTCAGTGTTTTCATTTTGTAATCCTCTTAGCCATTAAAATTGGCCATTTACATTAGCCATCTAAAACATCCAAAAACTATTCCCTTATGAGCTCATCTTTAAGGGCGATATATTCATTAATTGCGATAAAGTAATCTCCTACAGCACGAGAATAGGCGACTTTCATAGTGAAAAAATTATTCATCGCTTCGATAAGACTACGAATGTCCGTTCGGCCTTGGGAGTAAGATCTATTCAGTTCATTGAGTGCCTTTTCCCGAAATTCTTTTTGTTTTTTAATAGACTCTACTAATTGCAAACTCACTTGAGCTTTGCGGAAAGATTGAAAAAGATGATCCTGAAATTCAGCGGCAGTTCTTTGCAATTTCGCTTTTTCCAGATCGGCTGCTGCCTTTTTATTTAAGTATTCGGCATCTTGTAATTCGGATCCAAAACTATGAGATAGTTTTAGTCCAACATAAGCTTTGGGGTTTTTCCCTCGTGTGAGCTCATTGAGAGAATCCGTCGAGGTTTCATCAAGTCCTGTTGCCGATAATTTGCCGACAAGGCTTAACTTGGGTCTATTTCGAGAATTGATTTCTTCAAGTTGATCTAGAGCCACTTGTACTTTTAACTCTTGAGACTTGATATTTCTTGAAGCTTTTGGATCTTTAGCTTGGTATTCCGGTAAGGGAGGAAGAGTTTTAGGAATTTCAAAATTAATTTCAGATCCAGGGGCTAAATGAAGTAAGGTGATCAGGCTTTCCATTTTACTCAGGTAATCTTGAGAGCTGTTTTTGACATTTTGTTCTCGGGATTCAGATTCTGCTAAAACTTGATTGAGTTCGCCAGGAGCCGTGTAGCCTAAAGAGTTCTTTTTTTGAATGCTTGAAACGAGTTTCAAATAACGTTCTCGGGAATTTAAAGATTCTTTTAAATTTTCTTGAGCGACATAGGCATTCCAAAATAACCGTAAACCATCTAACACAATGTTTTGCAATTCATCACTACGAGTGATCATCTGGGATTTATATAAATTTTCAGCAGCCCTCACTTTTAATTTATCGGCAACGCCAAACGCGTTATTCCACAGACTTTGTTCTATACCAAGACCCCAAGAATCTAGAGTGTACTGGCTTGAAGCATTTAGCGAAGTGGTAGAAAAAGAGTCCCCTTCCTTTTTTTGCGAGGTTCTGGCAACTTCAAAACTGAGAGTGGTGCCCGTAATCAAATTTTTAGAAAGGCTGGCTAGGGTTTTATAGCGTTCAAAACGGTAGTCTCCGATTAAAGAAAGGGACTCCGTTTTATCAATTTCGTAGCCAGATTCAAGATTCCATTGCCAGTCATAGAGACTGTAGATTTGGAAGGGTGCTAATTTATTTTGCTCATATTTTAAATCAGTTTCAGCGGCTTGATAGGATTTCTGAATGATTAAATCAGCCATGGTTTTTTGAGAGAGTATTAATTTTTCTGAAGAAACAGACTCAAAACTAAAAAACAAGAAAAACAAGAAAAACAAGAAAAAACGGAGAAGATAAAATAAACGGATCACCATAAATATGTAGCTCCTACGGAAAGAACGATGGGTTCCAGTTGAATTTGCGAAGCTCCAAGAACAGATTTGCGAAGGGAAAGCTCTGTATTTATCAGCACCTGGGAGGTAAGAGAGTAGTTCCCTTGGCCACCGATGCCGACAAAGAAAAGATGATCATTAGAACTGAGAAGTTCATTATCAGAACTTGTGACTTGTAATTGAAGAAAGCCAAACTCATAGAGGGAATTGAAATATAAATCCTTATTTTGATAAAAGCTTTTATAGCCGGTGAGATGAACTTGGCTTTTAGAGAGCAAAACAGCCTCGTAGGGAGACAGATCTTCTCTTGCTTGTTGGTAACCTAAATGAAGGGATAGAAGAGATAGATGAGATATCTGATTTTGATTGTAGGACAAAACAAAATGGAACATCAGAGGGTGAGGGTTTTTTTCTAAATTCAATTCAGAGTTTTTTTTATTTTTCAAAGATCCTTTTAAATTTTCAAGACTCAGGGAGAGGCCCACTGGAAAACGAACCCGCGGTGTTTCGATCGAAGATTCTATAGGGGCAATATGAAGTAGACCTGTGTCTTCAATAGAACCGAGAACGGGTTTCGAAGGTTGAACAGATTCATTTATTTCAGCAAGAGCTTTGTCTCCTAAGGGAATAGGAGCTGGTTTTTTAAGTTTAGCAGCGGCTGTGGAGAAAAGGACTCCAGAAAAAAAAGCAAAAATGATATTTCTGAGAAATATCTTTGTCCGCATGAGCCTTCCTAATGAGAGAAATTGATGAGCGTAGGTTCAAAGCAGGTATTTCCCTCATAAGGGTAACCCAGATAATACCACTGTTGAGTGGTGTAATTATACTTAACCAGACCGCCAATTTCATTTAATGAAAAAACGATTTCATTTCGATTCCATAAAGGTTGGTGGAGCAACCGGAAAGGAGCTGTTCCAAATTTTTTTAATAAATCCACCATAAAGTTTGCGTATTTGGTTGTTTGGGTGAGCCTATTCTTAGTCACATCAAAGACATTAATCTGTGCTTCAATAATGGCAGAAGGGTCTGTCTTGGAGGCGCTTTTCTCTGAGGAATAAAAGATGACGTTATTCACCATTAAAAAATTGTAATAATTCGCATTGGCTGAGTTTAGTTGAAAATAAATTTTTTGAACCCCAAAGCGAGAGCTTATAGCTCGGTAGGTTTTTGAATTAAGTCCCGTGTTTTCAATATTCAAATAAAAAATATTATTTTTGTAAACATTTAATAACTGAATATCACCTTTAACCCCCACAATTTGTGTGCCATCACTGTTTAAGTCATGGAGGATTAATTGCGTCTTAGTTGTTTCTTTATAGGTCCAAGCGGCATAGTTTTCCATAATTTGCGGATTATGAAAGCCAATTGGTTGGATCCACTGATGTACCATTGCCCCAGTAGAAAGATTGATTAGTTTCCAGACACCTATTTCATTTGCTGGGTACAAAAGCAAGCCCTTAGAAAGGGCAAAAAGGTGATAAGGAATTTCTGTAGATAAATTTTTTAACTCCTTTAATTTAGGTGGTAGATAGTTTAAAAATTGAGTTTTTGCTAATTTAAGAGAATTATTAATTTCAATCCTGTAAACTCCGAAGCTGCCTTGGCTATCTTCTGCGGCAATAAAGACAACAAAAACATCGTCACTCGAGTAAACAATTTGATGTGAAAGAATATTTTTAAAAGCATTATTTTTTGTATCGGTCAGAGTGTAAATAAAAGGATAACTAGTTTCTAGGGCATCCAGACGAGGGAAAGTCATTTGATGACTATTTGTTTTTTGCAAGAGGCAGGAAAGTCTTGCTGGAGTGTTAATTTGTCCAAAGGTTAAACAGCTAACAACAGTTGCTAAAAGTAATATTAATTTTGCCATGACATTTAGTACCATTGTCTAAAATGAAGTCAAGACTGCAGAAAAATACTACTTGAAAAACAATTGACGAATTGCATTATATACACCTTCATAGCTATTATTTACAAAGGCGAACATAAGCCAAAACCAGAACGTGAGCATCAAGCTCATCACTGTGATTTTTTTGAAAAGATTCCATGTATGCTGCTCAGTTAAAGTTAATTCCCCAAAAATAGAATCACTTTCGCTGATTATTTTTTTATTTAGTCCTTGAGCAAGCACAATTCGATGAGCCATTTCCAATTTGTAAAAGTGAACAGCAACCTGAATTTTATTATTTTTCTCTGGATCAAGTCGGGTAACGATGGCATGACAGGCCATTTGCTGGGACCCCGGAACGACAAATTGCACTTTGATAACCTCACCTAACAATGGACAAAGATCTTCGGGTGCGGTGAAGGACATTCCTGTCAACGAGACATTTCTGATCTCGGTGTCTTCTTCCCAGGTCATGTTGTGAGGCCCGGCAATTCGAATCAAACAATCATCCTCAGTATTAAGAATATAGCGTGGGGAGCGTGCGTGAAATCTAGCCAAACCTTGATTCATACCAGACCTATCGGTTTGTACAGGAATTACTTAAGGTGAATCTTACCCCGCCCCAAGGCTCAATTAAACAACGGCTCAATTATCAGCTAGGGGGGTTAGCTTAACCTGCTACGCAGGTCAGCTAATAGCCAAGCTGTTGAGGTTTAAGCACAAACCCGCTAGAATGCCTGACAGGGGTTACGCCTAGGGCTCAATTCTTCGTTCTTGTCGGTTGGACTCCTTGCGACTTGGCTTTGCTGTAAACATTTTTGACAATAGGGATGTGAAATGGTTTCAAAAAAAATAAAAAAAAACCATCAAAGAAAGTTTAAAAAAAGTCTTACTAAAAAAAGTCTTAAAGTTAAGAAAATAAAGGGTCATAAACAAGAATTGCCAATTGAAATTTCTAAGGAGTTTACAAATCGAGAAATTGGTTGGTTGTATTTTAATTTTCGTGTTTTATTTGAAGCTAGGGATGTGCGTAATCCTTTGTTAGAAAGAGTTAAATTTTTATCCATTGCCAGTTCGAATTTAGATGAATTCATTATGAAAAGAGTGGGACGGCTTAAAAAACAATTGGCCTATGGAATTTTATCTAAGTCCTCTGATGGTCAGACTCCGTTTCAGCAATTGAGTGGTATCAGAAAAAATGTCAAAGACATGATTAAAGAGCTAGCCCACTCATTTAAAGGATTAAAAAAGGAACTCGTTCATGAAGGAATTCATTTGTTAAAGTGGAACGAGTTGACAACTTTAGAAAAAGAACAAATTCGCTCTTATTATTTAAAAAATATATTTCCAGTTTTAACCCCATTGTCAGTGGATCCAGGCCACCCTTTTCCCTTTATTTCAAATCTTTCGACCTCGCTAGGGGTCACATTAAGACACCCAGAACATAAAGAAAAATTATTTGCAAGAGTGAAAATTCCTAAAGTTTTTTCGCAATGGATGAGTGTTAACGAGTATAAGTATGTGAGTTTAATTGATGTGATTGTGGCAAACTTAGCAGATCTGTTTCCAATGATGAAAGTTTTAAACGTGATGCCATTTCGCTTAACGCGAAATGCAGATATGGATTCCAGTGATGAAGATGCTGAGGATTTGCTCGAACAGATCGAAGAAGAAATTCGTCAGCGTCGTTTTGCTGAAGTCGTAAGGCTAGAGCATGGTCCTAAACCTGACCCTTGGATGTTAAAATTTTTAATGGACGAACTTGAATTGTCCGAAAATGAAGTCTATGAACATCCAGGGTTATTAGATTATACAGATTTAAATATCATTTATGAAATTCACCGTCCTGACTTGAAATTTAAACCTTACAAAGCGGTAACGCCCCTTGTATTTGCAGATGAAAGCCAGTCCATTTTCCTGGCCATTAAGCATCAGGATTTGCTGACTCATCATCCTTATGAAAGTTTCAAGAACACGGTAGAAAGATTCGTCAAAGAAGCCAGTGTGGATCCCAAAGTTTTAGCCATTAAAATGACTTTGTATCGAACCGGAGACAATTCTCCATTTGTAAAAGCCCTGATCAGAGCCGCGGAAGAGGGTAAACAAGTTGTTTGTTTGGTTGAATTAAAAGCCCGCTTTGATGAGGAACGAAATATTTATTGGGCTCAAGAATTAGAAAATGCAGGTGTTCATGTGGTCTATGGAGTCCTGGGTTTAAAAACCCATGCAAAAACCATCTTGGTCGTCCGGCAGGAAAATGAAGATTTAAAATGTTACGCTCATATAGGTACTGGAAATTACAACTCAGCAACTTCGAGGTTTTATTCGGACTTTGGCTTGTTTACAGACGATGAGACGATCACCCAAGAGCTTGTTGAGTTTTTTCATTTCTTAACAGGGAGGTCATTAAAAACAAATTATCAAAACTTGATGATTGCTCCCATAAACATGTTTCAAAAATTCAAATCAATGATTCAAAGAGAAGCGGATCATGCTAAAAATGGAAGGCCTTCCCACATCATTGCTAAATTTAATAGCATGGAGGAAAATGAAATTTCTTTAGCCTTGTATGAGGCTTCAAAATTAGGAACTCTTATTGATTTGATTGTTCGAGGCTTTTGTTGTGTAAGACCTGGAGTTCCTGGGCTTAGTGAAAACATGAGAGTTATCTCTATCATTGGAAGGTTTCTTGAGCATTCCAGATTATTCTATTTTCGCAATGGACAGGAGGATCCTTTGGATGGAGAATTTTACTTAGGTTCGGCCGATTGGATGTACAGAAACCTTCATGGAAGGGTGGAAGCCATCGTTCCTATTTTTGACAGAGTCTTAAAAGAAAAATTATGGCAAACCCTGCAACTTTGTTTAAATGATCAACGTCAATCATGGTTGATGCAGCCAGATGGTCGTTATATCAAAAGAGATTTAAATCAAGAAGGTGTTCATCAAAAGTTGATGCAAATTGCAAAACAAAGTGTTCAAATTATTGAAGAATCATAGAAGAGTCATTTTTAATTAATATTTTGAATCAGGTGAGGACCGATGCTTTTATATATTGTGAGACATGCCATTGCCGAAGACCGAGACCTATTTGCCAAAAAAAATCCAGAAGACAGTTTACGCCCTTTAACGATGAAGGGGAAAAAGAGAATGAGAAAAATAATTCAGGGAATTAAGAGAGAGCTTGCTGAAATCGAGCTTATTGTAACAAGCCCTTTTCTTCGTGCTAAACAAACGGCAAATCTTATTTCCGAAATGATTGGGAAAATCCAAATCGTTGAAAGCGCAGAACTTGTTCCCCAAGCGCCTCCCCAGGCCATCATTAAATGGTTAAAAATGGAGGGAATTAAACACAAAAAGATTTTGATCGTAGGCCATGAACCCCATTTGAGCTCCTTAGCAAGCTTACTATTGAGCGGAAAATCGGAAGGGCGCTTTATCGAATTTAAAAAGTCTTCCATAGCCTTGATAGAGACCGGAAATTTTTCGGAGCTCACTCCCTCCAGGGCGAGCCTCTTATGGCTGCTATCACCCAAAATGCGATGAGGATGGAATCTGAATCTCTAGAAGTGTCTTTTTTACTGTATAAAACAAGTACACTATAAAAATTTCATGTTTTAATTTAGAATCACTAGAAATTTGCAGCATCGTTTTTACAAGCATAAGACGAAATCCAAAGAAGGCATTACTTATGAGAATAGTCCTAGTGTTCATATATTTGATAGCACTTTCACCCTTTCTGGCATTAGCTGAAAAAGTCGAATTTCGTTACGAGTTTAATAATGAAACTTTGTTTTTTCGCTTTAATTCTGACGGGTCGCCAGATGAAGTTCATATATTAGATCAAGATGACAAAAATTGGAGACTTTTAGCAAAGGGAAAAATTTCAGAGCTCACATTGCCAGTTCATGATAATATTCCAGTACTGCCGGATGGGGTGAGACTTGGATCCCAAAAGACATCCGATTTTAACATCGTCATTGATGGTCACTGGGCTCTTTTAGTCTTGGCAAAAGGCATACCGCCCATACCGCCAGGACAAGGCAGGTACCTGCTTCCTGATGTAAATGTTTCGAATATCCATTACTCGCAAGGCTTTGATTATAATAATGATTTTTACCGTATCATCTCTTATCAAACGAATACGGGTCCCAAAACTATAATAGTTCGACGCTCTGATGGTAAATACCGGTTATTGGCAAAAAAGAAAATTTCATTCGATAAAAACACTGCCATCCAAAATAGAATTATTAATATTCCAGGTTTAGCAAGAACATTTAATATTGACGATTTTGAAGGTGGACCATCTGCTAAATTTGAACGCCTACATGAGATTCATGAAGAGATCGAACGCCTACGAGAGGATCTAAAGAACACGATCTTCGGGCAAGATCTTGCTCTCAACGCCCTCGTAAATTCTTATCGCGAATTGAAAACAAACACTTCAAACAAACCTCGAGTGGTACTCGCAATGGGGCCATCAGGAACAGGCAAGAGCTATACAGCTGAAACGTTTGCTGAGCTAAAAGCAAATGGTTTAGTCATGACGATCAAAGGAAATGAGTTTAATGCTCATGCTGGATCATTAGATTATATGAAGTTATTAGGAGGAGCCAAAGGAACATCAGCTGACAAAGAAGGTTCATTAATTACGTGGCTAAAATCACTTGAAGGCAAGCAAGGTGTTCTTATCATCGACGAGGGTGATAAAATGCATCCCGAAATTTGGTTAAAAATGATGGAGTTCTTAAACACTGGGATTTTAACAGATAACGAAGGGAAACTAATTAAAACTGAAAATTTGGTCGTATTCATTACCACGAATCGCGGTGTTAAGCGTATGTTTCCGAGTAATTCAAAAAATTGGTCACAAGCGCAAATCGACGAGCGTGCGGCTAGCCTTACGCAAGAACAGTTGAAAGCCTTTTATTTGCAAAAAGAAGGATTGGACGACAAAAATGTTCTTCCACCAGAAGTTCTCAATCGTATTGATGAATTTATTCCATATGCCCCGCTAACTCCTGAAGCCGCAGTAGGCATCGTCAAAAAAATTTCGACCGAGCTCAGTGATCACTATGAAATTGAATTTGGAATTTATTTTGAAGCCTCTGCTGAGGTATTAAGAGAGTTAGCCTTGGCTGACTTTAATGGATCTATTGATGGCCGTGCGGTAAAAAGAAATCTTTCAAAACTTTATAGCGATGGGTTGCACCTGGCGGCCAAAAAATTGGGGCTCAAGACAGAAGGTCATGTGCATTTGGAGTTAAGTACGAACCCTAAAGGCCAAAGATTTCTTCAAATGCGGGTTGATAGTGAAAGCCTACCATTAGCACCTCTTAGCCAGGTTAAATTAAGTCCAATGGAAGATCCTATTCAAGCACAAAGGCTTTTGAATATGGAATCTGAATTAAATTTGGAAGTCTTCGGGCAGACCGAAGCCATGCATGATATCGCCGAAGCGGCGAAGGCCCACGGGGGAATGAATAATAATGGACGACCATTGATTATTTTTCTCGGAGGTATTTCTGGGAACGGAAAAACTGAAACAGGCCGCGCCCTGGCTAAGGTTCGCTATGGCTCAGAAAATCGCCTCGCCATTATTCCTTTAGGTGGTGTTCAAAATGATGCTCAATTCGATAACATTTTTGGAATTTCAGCGCAATATAGAGGCGGCGATGTTGAGCGTGTTTTCGAAAAGGCACTTCGTGAAAATCCAGAAGGTGGAGTTTTAGTTTTTGATGAAATTTCAAATATGGGCGGTATGGACCGCGCCATAAAAGAAGGTCTATTAATGAAATTCTATGATCTTTTTGAAGAGGGTCGTTACATATCTCCCATTGATGGACGTGAATATAATTTAGATAAGTACACAATTGTTTTAACTGGCAATGATGGGCAAGATGCCTTTCGAGGCATGACCAATGATGATCTTCTGCTTACTACTTGGAAAGAAAATAAATCTCCAGATCGAATTCGCAGGATGTTACTAGCCCGAGGTTGGCCACAGGCCCTCATTAATAGGGTGACAATAAAATTATTATTAAAACCAACTTTGAGTACAGAAATTGGTCGAATTGCCAAAAAACTGCTGAAGCGTGAGCTTGACAAATTTCAAGAACAAAATCCATCTATCAAAGTTAATGTGCCCGAAAATTTCGCAGATCAATTGGCGAAGGCTTTCTTTGCTCCAGATCAAGGAGCAAGGGGACTTCGCGATGCTCTTGAAACTAAGATTCGAGGTTCATTGGTGAGTTCAGTTCTAAGAGCGCGGGCAACTCAAAAAACAGTTGAGACAATTACGCTGACAATGGATCTAGAAGATACTAAACGTAATAAGCCATATAAAATAAAAGGTACGCCTGATCGAAAAGTAAATCTGAAAGTGACGTCAAACCAAGAGGGGCAAGCACCTCAGACAGACAGTGTTGATCTGACAGAACACGCAACTTCAGAAGTGTTGTTGTCGAGTAAAAATGCCCGCTTAGTCAGTTTTCATGAAGCGGGCCATGCTGTTTTAGGTGAAAATACAGATTTCATTACTATTCGCGGAGGCCGAATGGGTGACACCGAGTACTATGGATATGCTCGTGAAGATCAATCAAAGAGAACTTCATTGAACATGGATCGTAAACAAGCCGTTCATAGAATCGCCACACTATGGGCAGGCCGCAAAGCGCAAGAGCTTGCTGGATATAGTGCTGATTCTGGTTGGACACAAGATTTGGCGTCCATTCGTGAGGTGATGACTTCGTACTTTATAAAATCAGGCCTAGATCGAGATTTTGTTGGAATTGCCGTGAATGACAAAGGCGAGCCGCAAATGTCACCGTCGATGAAAATTCGCTTAGAAAAGAAAATGTCCCTGATGGAAAGAGAAGGCGAAGAACTGGCAGAGAAGACTTTAAAAGACGAGTGGCCATTTGTAAGATCCGTCGTTGCCGAACTTTTGCGAAAAGGCGAGATAACCGGCGCCCGTTTTAGACAACTAAAGGGTAATTTGTGCCTACATTTCTACAAGAAAAAAATTAGAGAAAAAAAGTAATTATATGGAGAGTTGTGTCAGTCTAATTGGAAGAATTGTCATGCAATCGTAAATCCCTTTTAAACCAAAAAAAAGTGAATTTTGACGGTTTTTGACAAAGCCAAAGATTATACCTTTATATAAATTGAAAATTCAGATAGCCTGCTAGTGAATGTCAGAGACTAATAAAAAAAAATTAAATCAAATTAAAAGTTCTCTTTTTTCCAGATCTCTGACCATGGCTAAATTTTCTTTCAACGCCGGTGCTAGCTTAGCAAGTCAAAGTCTCTCGGGTTTGTTTCAAACGCAAGCCGTAAAAGACTCTCATTGGAATCATTTTTTAAGTTCCCAGGCTGAAGCTTTCTCCAAAGAAGCGGGTGCGCTCAAAGGCTCCATTATGAAGGCTGGACAAATGCTTTCCATGTATGGTGAATATTTTTTTCCAATAGAGGTCAACCAATTTTTTAAAACCTTACAACAAGACACACCCGGTTTAAGGTGGGAAGCTATAGATCCTCTTCTGAAGGATTATCTTGGTTTGGAAAAGTATCTTGAACTTGAAATTGAAAAAGAGCCCATCGCTTGTGCTTCACTTGGTCAGGTCCATCGTGCGAAAATCAAAAAAAGCAAAGAGGAAATCGTTTTAAAAATTCAGTATCCAAAAGTAGATCTTGCTATTGATAGCGATTTAAAAGCCATTAAATCTTTTATCTATTTTTTAAAAATTATTCCAAAAGAAATGAATTTGGAAAGTGTTTTTAGTGAAATCAAGTACATGTTGCTTCAAGAAAGTGATTACGAACAGGAAGCGCAAAAAACCATCGAGTTTAAAAACCGTTTACAAAATGATAATCGTTTTATTATCCCTAAGGTGTATCTGGAATATTCAAATAAAAAAATTCTGGCTACTTCTTACGAAGGTGGGTTACGTTTGGAAAATGAAGTGATCCAATCGCTTAGCCAAGAACGCAGAAACCATCTTGCGACAAATTTTTTAGACCTTTACTATAAAGAATTATTTGTTTGGAAAGAACTTCAAACAGATCCTCACTCCGGAAATTATAAAATTCGATTAAATTCTCAAGGAAAGGATCAATGGGTACTCTATGATTTTGGGGCGACGAGAGAATATCCAGAAGAATTTTTAATTCCCTACTATGGTATGATTAAAGGGGTCTTATTCAATGATCTTGCTCTTTTTAAAAACTCTGCACAAAAACTAAAATTTATATACGAAAATGATGACCTTGGCCTTTTAGATATTTTTACCTCGTTTTGTGTTGAAACCGTCGAACCCTTTATGCTGCCTAATGATACCAGACAAAAAGGTCCCATGGACAGTGAGGGAAATTATGATTGGAAAAACACGGATCTTCCGAAAAGATTATCTGGAAAAGTCATAGAAATTTTAAAAAAATATGCATGGCGAACTCCTCCCAAAGAGTTATTATTTCTTGATAGAAAAACCGGAGGCGTTTTTATTATTCTTTCTCTTCTTAAGGCAAAAATGAATTCAAGGGACATTCTTATCAAATATTTGAAGGATCTCTAAACTGATCGCATTTGATTAACGCAAGCAAATTGCTTTTTTTTCACTAAACCTTCGAAAAAATTAATTGTTTCGATTGTTAATTTCCGAAAAGTTGCTTAAATTTTGTGTTGTTATAGAGATGTCCATTTCTGATTTCCCAATGTCCAAGATAAACTGGAATTCCGATGGGTTTTAAAATGCCTAGCAGATCAGGACTTGAAACCACAAAATGATCAACATCATCGAGACTTAATTCCCCTAAAATAAGGGTTTCAAAATATCTTTCTTTGATTCGTTTGGGCAATTTGCCCCTGAAAAATGTTCCCATAAAATGCATGATCTTTTGAAATGAAACATCAAGAGTTTTACTTCGTTCATAACCAAATTTGAAAGAGTCACTGGCTACCCATAAAGACCGCCGTTTCACTTCAGATTTCATCACAGCGCCTATCTCACCAAATTGTGAAATTAGGTCTTCAGCCATGACTTCGCCAATGTCTACATCGGCTCTGATATTAAGAAAAGCTGATTTCGGTCGAAGCTGTATGGCTTTAAGGCTCGAACCTAATTGTAAACCAATATTAGCATCTTCAATTTTAAGTCTTCTTTTTATATCCCTATTCCCATTTGATGTTCCTTTTTGATGAAGATTTATAAAACCCTTTTCTATTATGGATTGAAGATCTCGCGGCCAGAAGTGTAACACAATATCAACGTCATTGCTCATATCGACAATGGCTCCTTCGGAGAAATTAATTTGATTTTCAAATTCCTTTTCCTTTGAGACCCATCGTTTAATAATAGATCGTGCGATATCATTAACTGAGTATTTCCTATAAATGGGAATTGGAATCTTGGCCCTATCGGGCAAATCTAAGATTATTTTTTCCAGATTGGAATTATTTTCACTTAGTTCAGAAGTTGCGTAATGATCGAAGCAAAGATTCTTGTAATTTCCTAACAAAGGTTTTGCATTTAATATTCTGGGTAATATCAAGGTACTGCCAACAATAAAATTGACAAGTGTCAAAATTAAAAACACTTTTTCTTGTAATTTCCTAAAAAAAAGTCTCACGTGACGCCTTCTTTGCTATCACTTTGGAGGCTGCAACAAAGAGTCCAAAAACTTTTCTATCAAAATCAAACTAATGCTATCGAATGCAAACTAATGCTAAGTAAAAACCATTTTATTAGAAAAAAGTACTCGTTGGGAGGGCAAGCGGGTTAAAATTACCATAAAAATTAAATGTAATCTAACACGGTTGAATTGAATTGGTTGAATACTTGCTCTTATGAATCAGAGAAATCGAGGTTTTAAAAAAGCCAAATTGCAAAAACAAAAGGAGAATTTATGATAAGAAAATTGATGTTGAGGGGATTAATGATAAATAAAATAGCTTGGGTTTTATTGATCTCACTCGCTTTAGCGTCTTGCAACAAAAAGAGTACCAATACGGATCCGATTGATAATACCAGAGAAGCTTTAAAGGACGCTAATTTACAAGAAAAGACGTTCAGAGGCGATTGTCAGGAAAAACCTATAAATGAAATTGTAACAGGTTTGCTTACATTGGGAGAGAGTTCATTGAAAAGTCAAAGGATACAATATCGATTTGCAGGTGCAAATGTTTCACGAGTGACCCATTTATACTCTTCAAGAGATTGTAGTGGTTCAGAATCTTTCACTTTTGAAGAATCTGGTGAGCTCCGAATTCAAGATGGAACAAAAACACCTGATGGGTCGACTTTTGTTGAGTTCGATTATCAAAAATTAGAACTTAAAATGTCTAGTCAAGAAGGTGTAGTTATCGCGAATGCTGCCAATGTTTGTGGAATGAATGATTGGAGTCTCAACAATTCTAGAGATGTAATTACAAAATCAGAAAATATAAATTGCTATAATTTAAGAGTCCCACGGCAAGAATACAATGTTTACCGAATTGATAGCGGAAACACACTATTCTTTGGAACCCATGCGCAAGTTAATACTCCAGAGTCTCGACCCACATCAGTCAAGACTGATCTAAAATACATTTCTGAATAAATTTTTGAACAATTCCTAGAATAAATTACTGACTGTTAGTTTGTTTGATTCCAGTGATTCTGTGAGGATTGGGCTTGAAATGTGAAAACGGCATTAAAGTCACAATCCTCCATTTATTGGTTGGTGAAGATACAAGCGTGTTACAGATTATCAATAAGGACCGAGAAAGATTGAGAAACGTTATTAAAGCTTTTGGCCTGATCCATAGCTGCCTGGAGAATGGCTGGTCCAATACGCGCTTCGAGACCTATGGTAAAATGATTTCTATCTAGGGAGGTATCTATTCTTGAGGGCTCACGGTAGTACCCAACTCTCCAAGTGACGGATGTTTTAGTTCTCTTCATAAGAAGTTGTTCGGCACCCAATCGAAAAATCGAAACTTCCTTGTCAGCAACAGGAACTAAATTTGAATACTCGTTAGATTCGAAAACATAGGTGTAAGTTCCTGGGCTCTTGAACGTATCTAAATCAAAAACGATTTTTGTTTTTTGATCTTTTAAATTATAAAAAAATCCCAGACTATTTTTTTCAGGAATGATAACAGAGTTAAAATAATTACTTTTCGGATTGCTAAAGTCCCAAAAGGATTTGCCCGTGTAACTGTAGCCGAAACCAATATCCTCATTAAATCTGATAGCCATACCATATTTGTAATGGATAAGGGAGTGCTCTTGTTCGCTTACTTCTGCAAAGGAAGAGACCGATTGAGTCGCTTTGGATTCAATGACGTTGACGCCTAAACAAAAATTAGAAATAGGACAGTGGGATAAATTCAAAGCGGTATCTTTAATGGATAATTTTTTTTCAGTAGCTGAAAAATTATTGATTAAGCCAACGGCATAGGGTTGTATGACTCCGATACCTATAGAAAAAATTTTATTTTTGTAGTGAACTCCAAATAAGGATAAATTCTGAGTTTGCGATTTACCGACTCCATTGCTGTCGATATCCAACTCGTCATTGTTTAATATATTGTTTGCACCATCCAGGTTATAGCTCCATTTCGCAAAACCAGTTCCTGCTGGATTGAGGATAAAGGCATTACTGTCTTCGCTCAAGGCGGTGTAGGCGCCGGCAAGTCCCAAAACTCGACTTGAGCCAAGGCTATAATGGCCATAGGCTCCGTAGGAGCTTGCAAAGGAATTTATTGAAAAAAGAGAAAAGATCAAAGGTAGGTATTGTCTCTGAATATAGTTTTTTACCTTGGAGAAAGGATAAAATTTTATTAATAATAAGATAAGTATGACAAGTCGCAAAAGTAAAAATCCTTTAGAGGGCGTTTGAAAATTTTTCAAGCACTCTCTGAGAGAAAAAGTTTATCCTTATTTTGATGTTAGGAAAGTTTAAAGTTTAAAACAAGGTTTTAGGTAATTTAAATTAAATGAAAAGAAGCCCAATCGTTCATTTTAATAGCTACTTTCGGATTGATGGTAGCATTCATATTATCATTCACGTTTTATCAGTATTTTTTTGTATTAATTTATTTTGTCTAGGTGCAAATGCCGAGGATAATTTTTTTATGGAGCCCTATGTGGGTTTTTCTAAGCTTGAAGTTTTAGACTCCAGCACGACCTACAAGGATATAAGTGACAATTATATTATTGGGGTAAGGTCTGGAGTCAGACTCAATAAATTATTTTTGTTGGGGGCCGATTACCATGCGGGAGGTCCCTACCAATTTGGAATGGTTATTAACAGAGGTTCTTGGACCACCAAATCTTTGGGGATTATTTTTGGTTTAGACTATAAAGTCATTAGATTTTGGTATTCCTATTACCCCCAATCTCGAATTGATGATACTTTTAACAATTACTCCCTAACAGGAACGGGACAAAAATTTGGCTTTGGATTAGAACTAAATCAAAAAATAAGAGTAAATCTTGAAATCATGTGGTACGCTATGACGAAACGACTCTATCCTTATCTGGAACAGGATTTTTCTCAGTTTGTTCCTAAAGAAACAAATGCCTATTTGAGTGTTCCCGTAGAATTTTGATTTTTGAGTAGAGTATTTATACTCGTCGCATTAATGACCATCATCATATATTTTCTAGACTTAAGGGCAGAGGCTTTAGTCAAACAAGGAGGATATGTGAGAAATTTATTAATATGTTTGTTGCTATTAGTTCCTGCATTGAGTTTTGCTGATGAGTTACCAACTTTGAGATATTCAAATATAGATGCCGGGTATATCCCGGATGGTTTTGATTCCAATGATAATGTTCAAGTTGTGGTTGAAGGAGTTTACAGAGATACTTGCTCGAAACCTGCAGGGTCGAGGTTTAAAGTAAATCCCATAACGAAAAATATTGAGGTTGTTCTGTATGAATATCGTTACGAGGGACTTTGTTTAGATGTGCTTGTTCCCCATGATGAGGTCATCAATCTGGGGGTGGTTACTGATGGTCAATACAAGGTGATGCAGTCTGGTGGTCGAAATATTGGAGTCTTAAATGTGGTTAAGGCGACTAAAACAACTCCGGATGACTATCTGTATGCGCCCGTAGCTCAAGCTTATTTAAAAAGTCAAAATGGCAAAGTGGCAGTAACTATTTCTGGAGTGTTCACAAACTCTTGTATGAAGCTAAGAAAAATCATTCCTAAGGTGCAACCTAAAGTGATAGCTGTTGCTCCCATTGCTGAACTAGAACAACGTGCAGGGGTAGGGTGTGTCAATGGAAGTTATCCTTTCGAGCAAACAATCCTTATAAATAATGTCAAGCCAGGAAGATATTTGCTTCATGTGAGATCACTAAACGGCAAGGCCGTAAATAATCTCTTCGACGTTAATTAAAAATTCAGCTATTATTTTTCTAAATGAAGGTTCTTGTTTTTTTTCTACTCTCTCTTATTTATTGGCAAAGGGCATTTGCAGAGCTAAGTTGTGAAAATGTTAATGACTGCCATGAAAGTGTTGGTCAGCTGAGGATTAGAGAGAGTAAGGGTCAGCTCAAAGTATGTACTGGTTTTCTGGTAAAGGACAATGTAGTCGCTACGAATCTACATTGTCTTCCTGATGATCTAAAGCAAATAGGTACTAGTTGTTCAAAAGTTATTTCATTTGCTTTTCCAGAAAATAAACTTGGTTCCAATTCTTCAGATAAAGCAGAAAGTAATAATTGTGATAAGGTCGTCTTTATCACGGCGCCATTGTTTGAAAATGGGCTCAATGTGGATTTGGCCTTATTGAAATTTGAAAAGTCATTTCAACGAAAAGTGCTTAGAATTTCCCAGAGCGGATTCCCATTTCAATCAAAATTTCAGATTTATAAAATTGATCCTACAGAAAAAGGTGGCGTGCTTAAAAAAATAATCTGCTTGCCTAAGCCAAAAACTCTTTTGAATCCTTATTACGTGACCGAAAAGAGCCCTATCATTAACTTAAACCCTTGTGTGGCTATCAAAGGGAACTCAGGTTCTCCTATTTTATCTGAGGATGGATTGGTTCGGGGGATGTTAAGCTCAGGGGGTGGATTCGGATTGAAAAAAGAGATGCAAGAAATGAATACGGTTTTTGGTTCTAACTTTAGCTGTGTTGATCTAGGAATCTTGGGATATCCTTCGATGAATTTGAGCTCTTGCGATCTTCCCATTAATCCCGAGAACGAAAAGAAATTAGCTAATGAGCTTTATGCTCAAGAAAATATGAAACTGTTGAAGCTAGTTGAAGAAAAGCTGCAGTACGAGAAGAGGTTTAAAAATTCCGAGATGAGATTATTCAATTGGAGTCTCGTATCCAAAGAACCATCAAAAGAAAATGATCATCAGCACAGTGCAAATACGAAAGGTGATTATTTGGTAAAAGAAATTATTTTTAAGCTAGCACCTAAGTGCGTTTTGTTTAATGGAAATCCAATGGGTATTTTGAGAAAGAAGATCAAAGAATCAAATTTGATTGGAATCTCTTTTGAGTTACCTGAGTTTATTGCTAAACAAAAAATTGGAACCCAGTTAGATTTTTCAGCTGAAGTCATTGAAAAAAGTTTAACATACAAAGTGAATATTCCTGTTATCGAATTTTTTAATGAGAATCTTATTAAATTTGATGTTGAAATCCAGAGTCCCCTCCAGACAGTTCAAAGAGAAAAATGGGAATTAAAAGCCTGCGATTAAAAAATAGTTCTCTTTTTTAAGATCAGCAATTGTGCTCCTTTATTTTATACGGTAAAAACACTAATGAAATTGTCAATTCATTTCAATTCAAAGGATAATTAAATGTCTCCTGTTGATCCGATCAACCTAACAAGAGAAGAGCTTTTCTCCATTATTGAAAATCTACCTTATGCGACTGGAGTATTTGCAACGGATCTTCACTATATCTATTACAATCGAGCCGGTGAAGTGATGAGTGGAATACCATTGCTGCATGCCATGGGTAAGAAACCAAATGATCTATTGCCTTCCAACGTTTGCGATACCTTTGTTCCTTTAGTTGAGGAAGCCATTCAGACAAAAACTCCGGTAGAGAAAGAGATTCAGATTTGTTTTGGAAAAGAGATCATAACTCTTCGGTTGAATTATGTTCCTATTCTGAATGGTCATGGGGAAGTTAACTGCGTCCTAGGGATCACGCAAGATGTATCGGACCAACAGTTTGTCAAAAATCAACTCAACTTAGCTGAATCAATTTCAGAGTCGGGAAGTTGGCTCCTAAAAGTTCTTGAAAACAAAATCTGGTTAAGCGATCAAGCCGCTCGTATTTTGGGGATAGATAGTCATTCAGCCTATACCATTGATTCATTTATAAATTCATTTACTTTAGAAAGTCGAGATTTTCTGAAAAAATGCATAGAGAGATCTTGCAAGACTGGTGATTCTTTTGATCAGGAGTTTAAGCTGGTCTTAAAGTCTAATTTCGAAAAGTGCTTACGGCTAATTGGGCAACCTAACCGATTTGGGGACTCTGTTCAGTCTATTTCTGGATTTTTACAAGATATAACAGTCCATAAAAATCAGGAACTTTCTTTGCAAAGGGCCCTTGTTAAAGCCAATTATGCAATTCAAGCAAAGAACGATTTTCTTGCAAATATAAGTCATGAAATTCGCACGCCACTCAATGCTATTGCAGGTTTTTCTGAATTAATTTGTGATCCGGGACTTCTTTCAGATTTAGAGTTGAGTGATATAAAAGAAAGAATCAAGATCAACGTAAAGAATCTAACAAGAATTATTGACGGACTTATTGATATTTCTCGAGCAGAACAGAATGTTCCAAGAGCTCAGCGAACAAATGTCCCTCTTAGAAGGCTCGTAGGTGAAATCGAAGCCTTTGGATCTCATCGCGCACGAATGAAAAACCTTAATTTTTCGGTAGAATGTTTTTTGGATCCTGGGCAATTGATTTACATTGATTTCAGTAAAACCTTTCTGATCCTAAGAAATCTTGTAGAGAACGCCGTTAAGTTTACTTCAAAAGGTTTTGTTCAGGTTAAATTTGATGAAAGAAAGAATGATCATGGGGAAAAAGATTTAATTATTTTTGTTGAAGATACTGGAATTGGAATTTCAGCAGATCAAAAAAAAGTTCTTTTTACGCCCTTTCAGCAAGGCGATGCTTCATCAACGAGAGAAAATGAAGGTCTTGGTCTTGGTCTTGTTTTGGCTAAAAAATACGCCCAACAACTCAACGGGAATCTACAGTTAATTTGGTCAGAACCAAATCAAGGAAGTCGATTTGAGTTTATTCTTGTTGATGTCACCTCAGGTCCTTAGCAATATCACCCAGGATTCACGAGCTTTAAAATCGTAGAGGATAAGGCTAACCTTTCAATAGGCTTTGCTATATGTGCCGAAAAACCTGCTTTGAGTATGCGAGTGACATCTTCAGGAGCTGCAAAGGCTGTTAAGGCGACAATCGGAAGGCTTTTTGTACATTCAGAATCTAACTTGTTAATCTTGCGAAGAAAGCTGTAGCCATCCTCTCCAGGCATAGAAATATCGGTCAGTAAAATATCTGGATGGAATTTCGATAATACTTGAAGGCCACTGACTGCTGAATCGGCGACCTGAACCTCAGCGCCAAGAGACTTTAAGATGGAGGCAATCAGTATTCGATTGTCTTCATTGTCATCGACAGCTAATATTTTCAATCCATCCAGACGTCTTGGCTTTTTTTGAAGATCGGCCCCTTCCATGAAAAGGCCAGTTTGAGTTTCAGACTCAGGGATCAATGGGAGGGTCAAAGTAAAGGTAGCTCCCGTTCCTGGACCTTGACTCTCGGCTATAATCGTCCCACTTTGTGTTTCAAGGAGAGTTTTGACAATAGCCAGGCCAAGTCCTATTCCGCCATATTTTTTCGCTGTAGAGACATCTTCTTGGACGAACCGTTGAAAAATTAAAGGAATAAATTCCTTCTTAATGCCAATTCCCGTGTCCCTAATGGCAATTTGAACAAGTCGTTCATTTGGAGAGTCCTTCAGTGAACCTTCGATAACAATTTTACCACCTTCAGGAGTGAACTTGATTGCGTTTGTGAAGAGGTTCCAAAAGACCTGTTGCATTCTTGTGGGGTCTGCATAAACAAGACATTTTTTTGGAAGGTCAAACGTCTCAATCAGGAGAGATTTATTTTTCGCGAGGCTTGTAACAGAATCAATGGTTATTTTTAGGACGTGAATTAAATCAATTATTTTTGGGCTGAGAGAAAGCTTTCCTGAATTAATTCTTGATACATCTAAAAGATCGTTGATCAGCTGGCCTTGAACCTGAGCGTTTCGTTCGATCATAGAAAGACCTTCTTCCAGGCCTTTTGGGTCATCCATTTTTGAACGAAGTTCTTGGGCCCATCCCAAAATTGTCGTTAAAGGGGTGCGGAGTTCATGGGAGAGAGTTGCTAGAAATTCATCTTTTTTGCGATTGGAATTTTCGGCAATCTCCCTTAACATTTTTTCATGTTCCACTATTGTTCTCAATTCTTTTGTATGACTTTTGGGGATGGCTTGAAGGGAAAGAATAGCAGCTTTTTTTTCTGGACCTAATAATTCTGTGTTCTTTGAACTCACGAGGATCTTTTCTCGACCCTTCTTAAAAAAATCAAACTCTATTTCTAGATCAAAAAAGTCTAATCCCTCATAAATGGACTTATCAAGAGCATTCATCAAAATAGGTTTGTTCAATGGATCATGGCAAAAATCGAAAAGAGAGTGTCCTGTTATTTCCGAAGATATACAGTTAAATTTTTCATAGAACGCTTTATTAGTAGCCTTAATTTTTTTTTCTGAATCTACAAGAAAAACGGGAACGGGAACGGCTTCAATTAGCGACCGCATGCATTTTACTAAATCAGATTGATTGGTCATCTTTTTAAATCCTTTTCCCAACGCTTCTATCTTCTGTTCCTTTTCTTTAAATACGCTTTGAAGTTCTTATTTGATAAGTTTTCATTTAAGTTGGCAAGAACTGAGAGTGCAGTAATATCTTTTTACTCAGAATTTCTATTTACTTTCGCTCTGTGTCCTGGAAGAACTCTAATTGAATTTAGAATTGTTGTTTTTTCTTAAGATTGATTGAGAGTAGATCACTCGATTAATCATAAAAAGCTTGGCATCTCGAAGGGGAAGGTGACTAGCAATAATTGGCTGGGTCTGTCGTCAGAAGATACAGCTGATAGCCTCTTTTAAAATAAGCGCATTTTCTGCAATTAAATTTTGGCATGGTTTTTTGCAATATAATTTCGAATGATTAAACTAAATGATGATATCTTATAGGAATCATAAGGAAAATCTATGCAAAAAAGTTTACTGGTATGTTTGTTGTTATTAAATTTTTTAACATTTACTCTCGCCTCCGAAGAAGGAAGTAATAATAGTGTTCCTGATAGTTTTGAATACGACCTTCCTAGTCAAAATAAAATCAGAGTCACCTTATCACAAATGGTGGATGGAATTTCAGGGGCAATCAAAACAATTGTAGAGATCCATTTAGTTTCAGTAAATGGTGACACCGTTTTACATTCGCAAATTTTTGATGGAAGTCCTGATCAAGCAAAAACCCATCTGAGCTTGCCTCACCCCAAAAAAAACTCAAATTCAAACTCAGTACAAAGTCATGCAGAAATTAGCCCAGCAATTAATTCAGCAACTAAGTCATCAATAGATTTTGATCATCCTGAATTTGAATCTTACTTAAAAGAACAAGGGCTTTTTGTTTATGAAAAAAGTCCTGACAGAACACTTTTCGTGGTGGATCTGAACAAGCGCTCAAGTTCTCCTTTAAATCCCTATCAACCTGTAACTTATAAAATACCAGTTCATGAAAATATTTTGAAGGAGTATACAACCAGAAGGTACAACCTGAGACTCATAAACCATAGTGATCAAATTACAGCCTCTTTGGTCCAATGGGAAACTAACAGTGGATCTGCCTTAGACAGATTAAAGCCACCCTTTCTTTTATTTCAAGCCTTTGATTTTAAGCCAGGTACCAATCATTATGAGAATACGGCACTGTTTCTAATTAATAAGAATAACAGAGCTAGCTTTATGAAACCCATTGCACGTCATGCCATTCAAATTGGAAATCCAAAAGATTATAAGTTGAATTTTTCAATAGACAGAAACCTAGGGCAGCTGAACATGAGTACTATCGATATTCAAAATCATCTCTTTGAAAGAAAAAATGAAGTTATTATTAATCTAGATAATATAGTTGGGGGCCCTCAGGATGCCGCTCTCCAAAACCAATCCCCTAAAGGTTTTGCTAACAATAGGTCCTATGACCTGATGATGAAATTTCCAATACTTTATGATCCCGATTCTAACTTATTGAAATTGTCGCCATCTTCTTCGGGGCCACCCAGGGATATTTCAAAATTCTTTCACCGTGAGGATTTGGCGACCCCTAAGGGAAGAGTTGAAATTGCTACTTATCTAAAAAAGATAGAAGAGGGAATCAATGCTGTCCTCGAAGGCCAGCCAGAAGCCGTTGACGTCTTAATGGGATTTGAAAAATTAAATGTGGGGTCTGGTTACGAAAATAAAAAACCAAATGTGGCATGGTTTGCAGGTCTTCCAGGAACGGGGAAAGACACGTTAGTAGAAGTTTACCTTCAAGTGAAGCATGCATTACGTTACCCAAATTTAAAAGAAGACTTTAATTTGAATGATCATCTTTTCAGGTTGCCGAAGTTGATTAAAGAATCGGATTTAAATGAGGTCAGAGGGGCGCCACCGGGCTATGTTGATAGCCAAAGCCTATCTGCATTTATTGAATGGTTGGTACTTCACTCTGGCGGAAAATATTATATAAAAAGAGATGAAAAAACCAATTCCTTTCAAGGAGTCCACCTGAATAAAGAATGGCATCCGGGTGATGTGCTACCTGGTTATTTTGCACCTGAAGATGGAGTTCTTTTTGCCAACGAGTTTCATGATTGGAGCAAGTCCATGATTAATTTATTCTTAAAAGAAGGAGCGGAGAAAGGTTCCTTTGAAATTGGAAATGCGGCTGGAGGGGTGAGTCGCATTGAGGTCCCTGTAAATATTGTAATTGCTTCTAATCATCGCCTCTCCGGTTTTAAGCGGGGTTGGGCCATTTGAATAAAAATTCGTCAGTGTTTATCGATAGATGATTCAAGTATCCACAGCGCTGAAGTATCTTTCGCATGAAGCTGACCTTATTGGTGTAGTTG